>DASPUC010000052.1 GCA_035623075.1 Nitrospiraceae bacterium
GAGTTCGACGAGCAAAGCGCGCAATTCTTATTCCCGGTTGATGTCGCTCTCTATCCTGGTCGCATGCGAGCGATGATGCGGCAAGGGGTGGCAGATCCGACACCAGCCGAACAGAAGGACCGGCTCGATCGATTGACCGCAAGCGGGCTGCGCGCCCAGATCAGGACGGGGAGTCTCCTGACCGGCCAGATGTATGTTGCACTCGCCTTTTTCCCACACGTCGCACCAGCAAAAATCGATTGGACGAAAAAACCGCCGGTGTTTCCGACCGAACCAGGTGCCTTGATGGAATTGCAAGCCACCGTCATGAATATTTCGAAGAAAATCGAAAGCATGCCGCTCGATCGCATCGGCGAGGATCTACGGACGACGCTTCAATCGCTGAACCGTACGCTGCTCAGTGCGGAGCAAGCCGTGAAACGGTTGGACAGAGATATCTCTCCAACGGCCAAAGCCACGTTGGAAGATGCGCGTCGCATGTTGAATACCGCGGAGCGGACCCTGGCTACTGACGCGCCGCTACAGCAGGACCTCAGAGTGTCACTGCGTGAGCTCACCAGAGCCTCACAGTCCCTCCGAACGTTGACGGAACTGCTCGAGCGTCAGCCAGAGTCCCTGATTCAAGGAAAGAAGGAGACCAAACGGTGAGCCGAAAACCCGTCCAATCAGCATTGATGCTGCTTGTTATCTCTGCCCTGGCAGGATGCGGCAGCTCACCCAGGGAAAGCTACTATACACTTAGCGCCGCAGCCGTCATGAACAGCGCAGCTCCCACTAATGGAGCAGCTACGTACAGCGTCGCCGTTGGACCCATTACCTTGCCAGAAGTGGTGGATCGCCCGCAGTTGGTCCTTCGAGTCGGTCCGAACGAGGTCACCTTTGTTGAGTTGCATCGTTGGGCCGGCCCGCTCAAAAGCGAAATTCCTCGAATAATTGCGGACAATCTGGCCGGCTACCTGAATATCAGACAAGTTTCGGCATATCCGCAGAGCGCCGGTGACAATGCAGATATTCGAATCCTTGTGGATGTCCAACGGTTCGACTCCACGATGAGTGAGTCGGCTATGATCGATGCGCTCTGGACGATCAAACGTCAGTCTGACGGAGTTGCACGAACGGGGCGCTCGACCGCCAGGGAATCCATCGGCGGTGGAAATTACGATGCTCTGGTCGCCGCACATAGCCGCGCACTGGCGACGATCAGTCGAGAAATCGCCGACGGCATTCGTTCACTCAGTGCCGGATCGCCGCGTTAAATCGCCGCTCAGTGTGCCAGTACTTCGCAAAGGCGCACATGCAGGAGAGCCTTCCTTGACTTGGGCTTAGGCCCAGCGTACGATTCAGTCCGGTGCGGGCGTAGCTCAGTGGTAGAGTCCTAGCTTCCCAAGCTAGTTGTCGTGGGTTCAAATCCCATCGCCCGCTCCAAATCCAATCTGGCGAACCCGCGACAGGGGTTCCGAAGGGACGGGCCCCCGAGGGGATAAAGATCTCCGGTGATCGTTCATCCGAATCTGCGTACTCCGCATCGCATTCAGAGCCAACGTACTCTCTTCAATCTCTCACTTGTCTTGATGTTCCTTATGCTGAGCGGTTGTCACTATTACGAAGAATACCGAGTCCTCAAGTCGACCGCGGATATCCAAGATGAGAAAGCGGAACTTCTCCGGGCCTACCGATTATGTCTGGAGAAGTATCAAGACGATCCTCCAAAGGCAAAGGAATTGTGCGGACCCTATACACAGGCGTTGAGAGAAATCGAGGTCAAGCAATCACATCAGCGTTAGCTGTGTGATGCTGGAAAGGATGAACCGTGAGTCGAAATCAATTTGGCGTGGTACTTCTCGTAACGTTAATCGGGAGTTTCATCGGTGGGGTATTGGGTGGTCGCTGGACCGCCCCTTCACCTGCCGGTGCGGAAAAGGCTAATAGCGTCAATGCTGAGGAGTTCCTCCTGGTCGATCCCTCAGGGAAAGCACGGGCTGGCTTAGGCCTCGATCAGAACGGAGAAGTGGGGTTGATATTAACGAGTCGCGACGGTAACCGAAAACTCTCCCTTACTCCGGACGAACGGACGGTTATCAAACTTACCGAGCGGAGCGGGCGGCTTCTCTGGGGCGCGCCATAGGCGCCGAAAAGGGATGAGCGCTAGACAGACTTCTTGACTTTTCCACTCCGGAGGCAGCGTGTACAGACTCGAATGCGCTTCGGCGTGCCTTCCACCAACGCCCGCACGGTTTGAAGATTCGGATTAAAAACCCGCTTCGTCTTGTTATTGGCGTGGCTGACGTTATGGCCGCTCTGGTGCCGCTTCCCACATAGATCACATGAAAATGCCACGGTCTTACTCCTTCATCTAGCTAATCGAAGACTTTGTGTTCCGGATGCTATCACATGACAGAAGGGTGTGACAAGCCTCTGCCGTTGGATGTGAAAAGGCTATGATCGCGTTCGGCCGGCAATTGTCGAGCGGGATGAGTCTTTGGTGTCTGTCGACGTGATGGTCACCATGGCGGGAAGACTGATGTCAAAGGTGGAATCCCCTCCGTCGTCGAACCGATCCTTTCCCACGCTGTAGATTTTCTTTTGAGTTGGGCTCCACAACATGGGCAAACCGGTAAAGGGATCGAAGTAATTCGCCCCTACTTCAGCCAGTCGATTTGGAACTGTTGTGTTGGCGCTAGGACGTCGAAGAACGATCTGCAAGAATGCCAGTCTCAGTCTTGTGTCGGTTTCAATTAATTGCTGATGGAACGGGTCCCATTCCGGTTCAAATGTCCCTGAGCTGAAGGCATTGTCGAGAAACCCTCGGCGTGAAGACCGGGAGACCTCACGAAAGGTCGGCAGGGAGCCGCGACCAGATTCGGAAGCCGTAATGATGGCATCATCATAACTCGCATAGGTATCCCACATACGCTGTGTCTGGAGGGGAAAACCAAGAAAAGAACTCGCGGCAGGGTGCTCCACTCGACGAAAACTCTGCGGCGGAAGTGCGGCCGCGTCAACCAACCATTGCTCAGTCGCTTCGTCAGTTCCTTCGCCCCCAACGACTGCCAGTCCGTTGAGACGATCTCTCTGGACTCCGAGACTGAGCTGATGCTTGATCGGCCATCGAAGCGAATACTCGCCCGGAGTTAGAGGAGTCGCAATGCTTGCTCCGATGGGGAGAAGGGCTTTGTCGATGGCTGGACGGGCAAACACTTTTGACATGAGCTTCAGGTCATCGGCAATCATGACTTGAGCGAACACCTTCATCGGCAGTGTTCTTGCGTCACGAAGAATGATTCTCCAGGCACTGATATCCCTCTGGAGCCGGTCCATGCCAGAGGTCACCCGTTGGGAAAAACCGTCCGCGAGATAGAGACGATGTACCAACAGAATATCTTCACACCGTGGGATCGCCCGGTGGGCGAATCCTCGGTCGTCGAATTTCATTCCTAACCAATGGTCGTAGCGTGTAAGGAACAGGTTGTATTGATTCACCGATGCCCGCAATGCCGAGTCGCGTCGTCGTAATTCTGCGAAGAGATCGTCTGAATCCCAGATAGGCGAGAGAAAACTCGACACGCCGGTCAAGCGGGCGTCTGACCGGCCGGGTTGATCGTAATCAAACGTCGCCGTGAGAGGTTTTGCATCGGTCTCGTGCCATATGTCATAGCCTACCCACGCCGGATCGAGCGAAGGAGCGACGGTTAAGCCGAGGAGGTAATAATATCCGTTTTGGCGGGGATCGGAAATGTAATGGGGGGGAGGTTCCAAAAGTCGTGCAAGCGTCTCACTCGGCGGTTGTCCTTTTGAGGACCAAATCAGCCCAGAGAGCTGAAGGAATATCCAGCAAACCCCAAGTCCTATGAGAAGATATTTTATCGGCATCTACGTACCAACTCCTAGTTGTCCCGCTTGAGTGGTAAACCGGTCTGTCTTGTTGAACAGCAGTCTTCTTTAATTTCAGCAAGGCTTATGCCGGGTGTAATCGCGGCAAGTTATCGTTATCTGGCCGATTTTGACTGTCTCACACGGTTGTTGGATTCACGAGTTGTGCAAGCACCAAGGAGGCGGACAATAATGAACTTGACAAATTTCGGCGCTGTCTCCTAGAGTGCCGGCACATTGTGACTCTTGGGTAAAGGGAAGAGGGTGCGATTCCCTCGCGGTCCCGCCGCTGTGAATGGGGACGAAACCCGTGAGAGCCACTGTCTGAGGAAGCTCCTAGCTATCAGCAGTTAGCAATGAGCTGAAAGCTGATCGCTGAAAAACTGAGTGCGGAGAGCTTCTGAGATGGGAAGGCACGGGGAGTAGGGTGAACCATAAGCCAGAAGACCTGCCCAAGCAGATGACTATCGTTCCCTCGTGGGCTGGGGAGCGGGTGAGGATGAAGAAGCGGGTGCAATCCTCAGGGTCTTTCCTAGGCCTTGGGGATTTTTTATTTTGAGGGCGTTGCAAACGCTTTCCAGCTGCGTTCTCGTGTCGCTCAACGCCTGCCACGTACAAAGGAAAGTACGTCTCGGCGTTTCGCTCCCTGTGGCCTTGCTCGGGAGAAGGCGAGTCTTGACGAGCCGGGGTCGGGTGGGTGAAGACGACAACCGTTGTGAGCGCGCTGACGGCCTGCGTTTGGTTATCGGATTGTGTTTCGTGTTGATTTTGTCCAACGTTCATGTAGCACTTTCAGAGGCTGACAGATCACCAATGAAACGACGGCAGCAAGGGATTTTGACGGGAATGCCGTTCATGGCGCACGTCTCCTCCCGGTCCTTTGTCGACGATGCCGGTCGCAAGATTTATCTCGCAAAGCCTCCCACCCGAATTATCTCACTGGCGCCTAGCGTGACCGAGGTGCTTTTTGCAATTGGTGCTGGCGATCAGGTCGTCGGTGTCACGCAGTTTTGCAACTATCCTCCCGAGGCATTGAACAAACAGAAGATCGGATATGCCAATCCGAATCTGGAATCGTTGGTGGCGCTTCATCCGGATCTCGTCGTGGGCCCAACCGACTTTCTCAAACCGGATGTGGTCTTGAAACTGGATCAGCTAAACATTCCTGTTTTTGCGCTCAATGAAAAGAACGTCGAAGACATCTTCATCCACATCCAAACGCTGGGACGCATGTTGGATCGAGCCACAGTGGCGAATGCCCTAGCCATGGAGCTTCGGCAACAAGTTACGCAAATCAAGCAGCGCACGGAGGAATTCCCTCCAGTCCGTGTTCTCTATGTGCTGAACAGTGAGCCGCTGATCACCGTTGGTCCCGGCAGCTACATCGATCAACTGATCGTCTTGGCCGGCGGTGTTAATGTGGCGGCAAAGAGCGGAACACCCTATCCTCGGCTGAGCATGGAAGCCGTGCTTCACGATAATCCGGAAGTCCTGGTGTTCCCGGTTGGAGAGAGTGAAGGCATCTCGGACAGCGAACAGCAAGCGTGGCGCCAATGGACAACCATAACGGCAGTGAAGCAAGGGCGGCTCCATCAGATTTCTGCTGATTTGCTGAATCGACCAGGCCCGCGAGTAGTGCGTGCGCTCGAGCTGTTGGCCGATATTCTTCACCCCAAAACCTCTTCGCATCGTGCGAATCAGTAGCGTGGATGCTGTGACACCCGTACTACCACCGTCGAGACAAGTCGAATCCGCAATGATTGATTCCCCTATGCTGCCACCAGCAACAGCACATGCCGTCTCACAGTGGACAAAGGCCGGAGCCATTGTGACTCTCCATCGGTGGCTGCTCGTCATAGGCGGGCTGATCGTGGCAAGTGTCGCCGTTCTTGTGATGTGCCTCCAATTCGGTGCAACCCGGGTCGAGATGAGGGCAGTGATGGAGGCCATCCTTACCGTATTCCACGGGGAGCACATTGATGCGGACGGGCTTGGAACGCCCGGCATCATCATGGTCCAGATTCGTTTGCCACGAGTCCTAATGGGTTTTCTTGTTGGGGGGAGCCTTGCGGGAATTGGGGTCACGTTACAGGCGCTGTTAAGAAATCCACTCGCCGATCCGTATGTCTTGGGTGTGTCAAGCGGGGCCGCATTGGGGGCGTCGGCGGCAATGCTGCTGGGAATTGGAACGGCGTTCAGTCTCGTGCCTGCTTTACCACTGTTTGGATTTTTAGGGGGGCTGCTCTCGTTAGTTCTGATCTATCGCCTCGCTCAATCACAGGGCCGACTTCCTGTCCATAGTTTGTTACTGGCTGGGGTGATTCTCAATGCCATTCTGACGGCGTTGATCATGTTCATTACTTCGATTATGGATCCCAATCGTTCCGCTGGACTTATGGCGTGGCTGATGGGTTCGTTGACAGCTCCCAGTTATCCCGCTCTTGGGGTGTTCGTACTCTATACAGTGGGGGTGTTGGCCATCCTGATGCACAAGGCGCAGACGCTGAACGTGCTGACGCTCGGTGAAGAGATTGCACGATCGTTGGGAATTGAAACCGAATGGGTCAAGAAGCAACTCTTTCTGCTGACGGCGCTCTTAACCGGGGCGGTCGTCTCGGTCAGTGGAATGATCGGGTTCGTCGGCATGGTGATCCCTCACGTCGTTCGCATGCTCATCGGATCAGACCATCGTCTGTTGCTTCCTGGGTCTGCGCTTATCGGCGGGATGTTCCTTGTCGTATCGGATACGATCGCCCGAACGCTATTGGCCCCATCGGAAATTCCCGTTGGAATTGTTACGGCATTGGCCGGGGGACCGTTCTTTTTGTATCTGCTGTTATGCCGAAAAGATCGGATGAATTGAGATGGGGAAGACAGCCGTTGAACTAGGTCATTCGGTGCTGGCTGAGGGAAATCCCGCTCTGCGAGTCGTCAATCTCTTCTTTCGATATTCTACAACATCGGAGCAAGGGAGGACCTGGACCCTTGAGCAGGTGTCGTTTCAGGTTGCGGCAGGAGAGATTCTTGGAATCGTCGGGCCCAACGGGTCGGGGAAGTCATCGCTTTTGAAAGTCCTGGCTGGACTGCTTCGTCCGCGCAACGGAATAGTCCTCCTAGGAGGGCAACCAACCAGACAGCTTTCCCAACACGACATCGCACGGGTTATGGCTGTGGTTCCCCAAGAATACGTACAGGTGTTTCCGTTCACCGTGGCTGAGACGGTGTTGATGGGACGATTCCCTCACCGGACACAACATTTCTGGAGCATCGGGCTTGGAAATGATACTGACAAGGACCTCGTCTGCGCTCACCAGGCCATGATTGAAACTGACGTGTTGTCTTTGGCCGATCGACTTGTGTCGGATCTGTCAGGAGGAGAGCGGCAACGGGTGGTCATTGCCAGAGCTTTGGCTCAGGAACCTCAGATTCTTCTCTTGGACGAACCAACCGCCTTTCTCGATATCAGCCATCAGATAGAAATCTGTTCGTTGATCGCTCGACTCAGGGCCGAACGCCAATTAACCGTCGTGTTGGTCTCGCACGACCTAAACATCGCGAGTCAATATTGTGATCGTGTGCTGATGTTGAAAGAGGGAAAACTATGCCGGATTGGGACGCCAGGCGAAACCATTAAGCCTGACGTCCTTCGATTTGTGTATGGGTGTGACGTGGTCGTTGATGCCCACCCGCAGACAGGGAGGCCCCGCGTCACCATGCCCATGGGCGTCAATCCAACAAGATAGTGTAGCATGGGTCACGTCCCTGGCCCGGGTGTCCTTCCGACAAAGGGACTGTGTCATTTTCATAGAAGAAAGGGCGTTTTGGAGAAACGACGCTGGTGACGGGGAAGATGGTGCAAATCCATCACGGTGCCGCCACTGTAAGCGGGGAGTGACTCTGCTTCATGCCACTGTCAGGAGATGCTGTTAGCCGTCAGCAATGAGCCAGGGGCTGATTGCTGAAAGCTGAGTGCTGATAGCTTCTGAGATGGGAAGGCGCAGGGGAACAAAAATCCGCAAGTCAGGAGACCCAGCCGGCTGTTCGTTCGACTCAACCCTTCGAGCACAAGGGAGGTAGTCATGCCGTTTCCACTCGCGTGGGGGGTTTGGTGCCTGTCGGTCCTGGGTTTGCTCCTTCCTGCCGGTACGGTTTTCGCCCAAGAGGTGGCTCTCGCCGACACGGATGAGGTTATCGAGACGCCGGAAGTCGTTGTAAGCGCAACCAAAACTGAGATTCCCGTCAAGCAAGTCACGAGTGCAGTAGAGGTGATTACCGGCGAGCAAATGCAACAACGAAAGATTAAGACCGTCGCCGAGGCTCTACGCTGGGCGCAGGGAATGGCCGTTTTTCAAAGTGGGGGACCTGGCACAGTTACCAGTGTGCAAATGCGCGGAGGCACGTCGACCCAAACCCTTGTGTTGATCGATGGCGCGATTGTGAACAATGGTGCGCTCGGCGGGTACGATTTTGCGAATTTGACGACCGACAATATCGACAAGATAGAAATTCTACGTGGGAACCAAAGCATGCTGTGGGGCGCGGATGCGATGGGCGGTGTGATCAACATCACGACGAAGCGTGGCGCTGGTACACCGAGCGTCGGTGCCTTCACAGAATACGGCTCATTTAATACCATCCGTGAAGGGGCCAACATGAGCGGAAAGAAGGGGCTCGTCGACTTCGCTGGGTCGATCTCGAAGTGGGACACGGCTGGTTTCTCGGCGATTAATTATCGGCGGGGGGCGTTCGAAGGGGATGGATATCACAACTGGCAAGGTTCGGTCAGGCTCGGGGTTGATCTCCCGAAAGACGGGCGATTGGAATTTAGTTTCCGCTGGCTTGATGGAACGGTGAGTTTTGATGGATTTTCGAACGCCGGCAATCCCGCCGATGTCTTCGGCGCCGGAAGCAAAGATCGACAGTACGTTTACGCCGGTAATTACACACAGCCGATCACGAACTGGTGGTCACAAAAACTGACCATGGCGCGGGCAACCGATACGTTATCGTCTCATTCAGGTCCGACCGAGTTCGATTTGGTAACCGGCATCATAGAACCGGTCGCCGCCTTCAATATGTTTAACAGCATTTTGAGCACGACCAGTAACCGCATTGAATGGCAGCACAATGTTCAAGTCGCGAAACCTCTATTGCTGACGGCCGGATATCAATTTCGTGAACAAATGGGTACAAATACAAATCTGCTCGATTCCACGCAAAGCATTCCCAACAAGATCATCAGCAGCAACGCAGGGTTTGCCGATGCTCAGCTGAATTTGTGGGATCGGGTGTTTGGAACGGCGGGCATTCGGCAGGATGAGTACAATGTGTTCGGGAGTGCTACGACCTATCGCGTAACGGGCGGCTATCTGCATCAGGAGACCGGTACGAAACTACGCGGAAGCTACGCGACAGGGTTTCGAGCGCCGACGTTTAATGACTTATATTTCCCGGGTTTTGGAAATCCCAATCTGCAACCGGAGAAGAGTCAAGGGCTGGATGTCGCCGTCGATCAAAGCTTGCCCAATGATCGAGGCACGTTGAGCCTGGGCTATTTCTGGACGAGGTATCGTGATCTAATTACAACAGTGTTTAATCCAGTTACGTGTAACGCTCCCGGTTCGTTCGGTTTCTGTGCTCAGAATGCGGGTCTTGCCAGAGCGCGGGGGGTCGAAGCCAGTGCCAAGGTAAAACTGTATCGTGATCAACCATGGATCAAGAGTTTAGACCTGCAGTTACAATACACCTATACAAGCACCAATAATCTGACAGGGGGCCAAGATACTCGCCTTGCGCAGTGGCCACTGAATAAATGGTCAACCATCCTTAGTTATCAACCGATCGAGCCCTTGCGAGTCAATCTGGAGGGCCGGTTCGTTGGCCAACGATATAACACTCAAGGGAATATTCAATCGCTCCCGTCCTTTTTAGTCTGGAATGTGTCTGCCACCTATGATGTGAACAAACGCATTCAAGTCTACACCCGCATCGACAATCTCTTTAATGAGAAATATGAGGAGGTTCTATTCTATGGCACTCCGATCCGATCAGTTTTCGGGGGCATGAGAATGAATTTTGATATGCCGATTTAGAAACGAACACAAAACCCTTTGATTCAGGAAGAAACGAGATCGAAGGAAACGTTGTGAAAGGCCCTATTCAAAAGATCTGTGAACGGTGCCGACGAGCATTTGAGTGCGGGCAATATGAGTGTTGGTGCGGGACAATCGGCATCACGGAACAGCAGATGGATTGGATTTCGGCTCGATTCGGAGACTGTCTTTGTCCTGACTGTTTGGGCCTGGTGCTTCGAGGAGAGGCAGGATCGTTCGAGTCATCGTCGATTCCTTGAGGAGGGTGTAGGGATGCGGATTACAAAGGTCTATACCAGAACGGGAGATGGCGGGAAAACCCGTCTCGCCGGAGGCCAACAGGTATGGAAGGACAGTTTACGCGTCGAAGCCTACGGCACGATCGATGAAGTCAATGCTTCAATTGGCCTGGTGCGGGTGATCAATGCCGAAATGATGACGAGATGCGTGCAGGCTCGGCAGCTTGAAGAAGAGTTGCGATGGGTCCAAAACAAGCTCTTTGACGTTGGGAGCATTCTTGCGACTACGCCAGGACAGATTTTTAAAAATATGCCGCAGGTGACTGCAAAAGACGTCACACGATTAGAAAAGCTGATTGATCGGTGCCAGGAAGATTTGGAACCCCTGAAGGAGTTTATCCTGCCAGGCGGAGGAAAAGTGTCCGGCTTTCTTCACTACGCACGGACGGTTTGCCGAAGAGCAGAGCGACTGTGCGTGCGACTTTCGCGTGAAGAGTCCGTGGATGCGACGATTGTCAAGTTCGTGAACCGACTTAGCGATTGCCTTTTCGTGTTGGCGCGGTGGGTCGCCAAGACTCAGCAGGAGCCCGAGTTCTTGTGGGAGCGGGATGTCCATTACACGGGCGCCTAACAGGATCAACCGTCGGAGGTTTGCAGGAAGGCTTGTCTTCGTGCTCGGCGGATCGTCATCGGGCAAGAGCGAGGCTGCGATTCGATTGGCTGGGCGAAAGAGACCGAGGGCGTTTGTTGCGACGGGGCAGGAACTGGATGGGGAAATGGCAGCGCGGATCGCGCATCATCGAGCGACACGTTCGCCGGACTGGACTACTGCTGAGGTGCCGGTCGAACTCGCAGGGTGGTTCAAGCGACAAGGAAACACCTATCGGACCATTGTCGTGGATTGCGTCACGCTCTGGTTGAGCAATCTCCATGGGCGAAAGGACAATCATGTAGCCATTACAAAACGAGTCACGGAATTGCTGCGAGCAATCAGGACCATTTCGGCCAGAGTTGTTATCGTCAGCAACGAACTGGGCCTGGGGCTTGTGCCGGTTGAGCGATCAATGCGTGCCTTTCGTGATCTCGCTGGGCGTGTGAATCAACAGATCGCGACAGAAGCAGATGAAGTGCATCTGGTTGTCAGTGGGATACCGCTTCAATTGAAATGAAAGGCAAGGTGTGCAATGTCGTTGTGTGAAACCCTCGGTCGGATTCAACCACCCAATCGCCGCTTGCTAGAACAGGCGCAGTCGCGCCTGGATCGTTTAACGAAGCCGCTGGGTAGCTTGGGACGACTGGAAGAATTGGCGGCTCAGTATGTCAGGATCAGCGGGGAGTTGAAGCCTTCTGTGCCACGGGGAATGGCGGTGACATTTGCGGCCGATCATGGGGTGACGATTGAAGGAGTCAGTGCCTACCCACGAGAGGTAACGGCACAGATGGTGTTAAACTTTCTCCGCGGTGGGGCTGGTGTCAATGTGTTGGCGCGCCACGCAGGCATCGCTGTACGAGTGGTGGACATCGGTGTGGCGTATGAGTTTGGACAGGTCCCCGAACTTATACAGAAGAAAATCATGTGGGGAACCAAGAATCTTCTGCTGGAACCGGCAATGAGTCGTGAACAGGCGGAACAGGCCGTAACGGTGGGCATGGAAATGGCGACGATCGCTTCGCAGGAAGGGATTGGACTGATTGGGACAGGCGACATGGGAATCGGCAACACGACCCCCAGTGCCGCGATTACTTCTGCGATGACAGGGTTACCGGTGGATGCAGTGACGGGGCGGGGAACCGGTATCGACGATGCCGGGCATGCTCGAAAGGTTTCTGTAATTCAGCGAGCGCTAGATCTTCACCGTCCGGATCGGGCTGATGCACTGGATGTGTTGAGGAAAGTCGGTGGCCTGGAAATCGGCGGTCTCGCCGGATTGATCCTCGGGGCGGCGGCGGCACGGATTCCAATCGTGTTGGATGGCTTTATCGCTGGCGCCGCGGCGTTGATTGCGGTGGGATTGCAGCCACTGTGCCGAGATTACCTGATCGCGTCGCATCGGTCCGTGGAGCGTGGCCATCAGGCAATCTTGGATCATCTGCACTTAAAGCCTCTGCTGGATCTTGGCCTTCGCCTTGGTGAGGGAACCGGAGCCTGTCTCGGGATGAGCCTTGTGAGTGCCGCCATCAAGATCTATATGGAAATGGCCACTTTCGGCGAGGCAGGTGTCTCAGAAAAAGGTTGAGCGTCATGATCACGATTGCCAGACCGTTTGTCTTTGCATGGCATTTTCTTACTGCCATCCCCTTGAGTCGTGCACTTCATGAACCGACGACGCAGGAACTCGCAATGTCGATGGCCTGGTACTCTACCGTCGGTCTCCTGATCGGCGGCGTGTTGGTCACAGCCGATTTTGTGATGGCGTCGCTGCTAGCGTCCGAGGTAGTCAATGCCCTCTTGATTGTGCTGCTGGTTCTGTTGACACGCGGGCTCCACCAAGATGGTTTGGCAGATACATTAAATGGATTGGCTGGTGGCCGAACACAGGCCGAGCGGTTATCGATCATGCGTGATCCACGGATTGGGGCCATCGGTGCCACCGGCCTCTTCGCGTCATTAATTCTTCGATATGCCGGACTCATCGCGCTGCCGGATGAATTCAGGTTCCCCGCCCTTCTCTGCATGCCGGCTGTTGGGCGTTGGGCGATGGTCGTAACGGCTTGGTCGTCTCCTTACGCGAGAACAGAGGGGGGGCTCGCTGCGCCTTTTCTCACGCACCTGTCCTGGCCACACATAGGAGTGTCGACTTGTATCCTTGCCCTAGCCCTTGGTCTTGGATTTGGTCTGAAGAGTACATTGATGATGTTCATGATCGGACTTGGTGTGGTACTCGTGGCGCGGGCTGGATGCCGTGTTTGGTTTGGTGGGATTACCGGAGACACACTTGGTGCGACGAATGAACTGATGGAAATCCTCTTTCTTCTGGCTCTTCCGTTACTTGTGTTGCTGCCATGACAGGAAGCGATCTTCTGTTAGCTGCCGGTTTAGACATTGGATTGGGCGATCCTCGCTGGCTTCCCCACCCAGTCCGCGGCATGGGCCGTGTGATCTCGTGGTGCGATAAATACGTCAGGTCCTTGTGCCATGGCACTTGCACTCTCCGTTTGGCCGGCATCAGCCTCGCCGTCGGTCTACCGATTTTGGTTTACGCCCTCGGAGCAGTTGTGATCGAACAGGCTGGGGCCCTTTCCACATGGCTTGGGAATCTCGTCACGGTTGGGTTGGCGTTCACGACGTTAGCGGGGCGAGATCTGTTGGAGCATGTGCGCACTGTCAATCAGGCACTACTTGGCAAGAACCTGGCGGGGGCGCGCGATGCTGTGTCTATGATTGTGGGAAGGGACACCGAACAGTTGTCGGAGTCTGAGGTTGTCCGTGCGACGGTCGAAACGATTGCGGAGAGCACCTCCGACGGAGTCATTGCTCCGCTTATCTACCTGACGGTTGGAGGAGCACCGCTTGCTTTGGCATATAAGGCTATCAATACACTCGACTCTATGGTTGGGCATCGCGACGCACAGTATGTAGATTTTGGTTGGGCTTCGGCCAGACTTGACGACCTCGCGAACTGGATTCCTGCACGTGTGACTGCCGGTCTGATCGTACTTGCCGCAGGGCTGGTGACAGGGCGGTGGACTCGGACCAAGACGAGTTGGCGGATTTTGTGTCGTGATGGTCATAAGCATGCGAGTCCGAACAGCGGAAGGCCTGAAGCGGCGATGGCAGGCGCGCTGGGCCTGCAACTGGGTGGGATCAATTTCTACGACGGTCTTCCTCTTGAGCATCCGACGATAGGTGAAGGATTCAGAGTGGCGATGCCGCACGATATCGATCTTGCCGTCCGTATCATGGTGGCGACAAGTGGACTCGGGTTATTCCTGGCCGTCATGTCTTTGTGGGTCGCATGAAGGCGAACGGTCATGGGGGAGATGTGTATGCGGCATCGCGTGAGCTGCATCGTGGTCTTAACCGTCTGATCGATTTTAGCGCCAGCATCAATCCGCTCGGGCCATCGCCCGCTGCATGGCGCGCAATCACCAAGTCTCCGCACCTGCTTCAACACTATCCTGATCCCACATGTTGGGCACTTCGCAATGTTCTTGCGTCTCGATGGCGACGACCTCCGGATCACATCGTTGTCGGCAATGGCTCGAGCGAGTTGATCTATGCGCTCCCGCAGGCGCTCGATCTTCATCATCTCCTCGTCATTGGTCCGACCTTTTCCGAGTATGCCAACGCCATGACACGCTGTGGTGGACGAGTTACGATGATCCTAGCCGAACGGCAACAGAACTATTCTCCGCCTTTGGCTGAGGCGCTACGGCTGCTGAAGGGCGTTGGTAGCAATAGCCCAAGACGTGAAAGAATCGATGGGGTCATCCTCTGCAATCCCAACAGTCCGACCGGGCAAGGCTGTGAAGCCGATGCTGTTATGCGAGTGGTTAGTGCCGCCGAGCGGCATCGACTATGGATGATCGTGGACGAAACCTTTGCCGAGTTTTATGAGAGTGGATCGATCCTCTTACGTGCGGCTGCGTCGAGACGCGTGATCGTCTTACGGAGTTTGACGAAGTTCTATGGACTGCCTGGGCTGCGAGTGGGGTACGCGGTAACACACGATCATGTCTCTCGTCAACTACGCCAGCAACTCCCACCATGGTCCGTCAATGCGGTCGCGCAAATTGCGGCTGTGGCGGCATTACAGGACGACGGCCATGCTCGAAATACCCTGTCGTTTGTGACAAAGGAACGGTCGCGATTCACGAGGTTACTCGCAGAATTGCCAGGGTGCGTGGTGTACCCTTCGGTCGCAAATTTCATTTTTATGGAACTACCCGTCGGATGTCATGCAAAGAAAGTCGCCGCTATGCTCCGAAAAGATGGTCTCTTGATTCGTGATTGTTCTCGCATATCGGGTCTCCATCCTCGTTCCATCCGAGTAGCCGTGACATCAATGCAGCAGAACGATCGCTTGGTGAAGGCACTCTCACGAGTGCTTATGCATCAGTAAGAGATGAGAACGGAGAATTCACTGAAACTACGTACGAACTTCCGAGTGACGAAGAACACACTCGTCATTGATCTTCACCGTTCCGTAAAAGTACTCTCATCTGCTCCGAAAGGCGGAGGACTTCGATCTGCCCGCTACATTTTGAATCATCAGGTTAAGGCACGTGCTGGTTCGGACTCTGGGAGAGCCACAGCCGCGAAAGGACGGCACCCCGAATGTGGTGATCCTGCGCGGTATCTTCGCCGACAGGCGACTATCGTGGGGGTCGACGATAATTGTGTTGCTCTCATGACCGCCGTACCCATGAACCAACTCGTGGTTCATCATGAGGAATCTCACGGGGTCTGGGTCGAGTGTTTCGCAACGGTCGGAATTACGAATGCGGTTCGCGCCGGAGAGTGGCCAGTCGTTGAATCTGATCCAAAGAGGGGGACTGATCTCGGGACGATTAATCTCATTCTCGTAACGAACGCTGCCCTTTCCACCGCGGCCATGGTTGGAGCGGTGCAGGTGGCGACGGAAAGCAAGGCCGGAATTTTACGCGACCATGCCATTCCGAGTTGGACAGGTGTGCCCGGGGCAACGGGAACTGGGACAGACGCGGTAGTCGTTGCCTGTGAGCTTCGAGGAAAGGGAGCCCGAGTGTCCTACAGCGGAACACATACCAGTATCGGCGCTATGATTGGTCGGGTTGTGGCCGCGTGCGTGACGCAAGGTTTAGCTCGTGCAGACCACTGGTTTGCACGAGCTGCTAGACACGCACGGTCCGCTTCAACAGAGAAATCGGGCGACACGCGCTCACAAACCAACGACAATATCGATTTCCAAGACTGGCTCTAACATCGACAGGAGTGCTATGGCTCATGGGTTTGGGCCGTTGTTGATTTCTACAAGGTAAAAGTAGGCATGATGCCGGTCAAAGGTATGACGGGCTCGACCCCTATGTTGGCCGCATTCACACCCACCTGAATATAGCGCCGTCTCTGAAAGATCTTCCGCGTCACTTTCTCTCACCCTATAAGATCCCCATGTCCTACCTCGAATCAATCACGAAAACTCGTGCAACTCGTGTGTGTGCTGGGTTTCCTGTGGAAATAGGCTTCTGTTGTCGCCAACGGCATGAAGTCCAAAATTCGGCTGAATCGCACATCTGTGCACAAATGGGAAGGTGATGGTCAGAGTTATGACAGTTAGCAGCGTTTCCGACAGTTGTTGTTGATTTGACAGCATTTGTGTATGGCTACCGGGCGAATGCTAAAACCTTCTTGTGGGCAGTACGTAGAGTCGGCACGTAAGTTGCTGGACTTGTGCGCGGAACATAGGGCGCGATGTGCGCCGCTGCGGAGATCGTCCGTGCGCTGCGAGGGTCGCGAGGTGGGAAGGGTTCGAGAAGGAGAGGACTGCAGATTCTGTTGATTCACTTGCCAATAGAGAATGAAACGCTACACTCAGGTTTACGCAACAATGTCGTGAGTTGCATCGCGGCTGTTGATCCGACGAAGGAGGAAGGGTTATGCGAAAACTCGTGGTGGGGCTGATAGGCATAGGAATGGTAGGGCTTTCGTTTGTGTGGGCGTCGTCGGCGACAGCTGGAGATGAGGCAGAAACCGCCGAACTGTTGATTACATTGTTGAAATCGGGACGCGCAGTCGTATCTGAGAATCAAGGACTGATCAACGATCCTTCCAAAGGCAATAAAGGGTTCACCGACGATTTCTTTGCGCAACAAGCCATGGAGAAATTCAAAGCTAAAACCAAAATTGATCTGGCTAAAGCGAATAATCTCCCGCAAGGCCCGCTGCTGAAGGCTCTTCTCGATTCGGGAAAAGAAGTTGTTGCAGAAGCGCAAATGGTAATCAACAAGCAGGGCATCGCATTCAAGGGATTCCTTCCGGCGGTCTTTGGCAGAAAAACCGGGGAGAAGTTTTATCAGAAAACCGGTGTGAAACTGAGACTTACCGGGTTGGACTATCGGAACCCGGGCAACAAGCCGGATGACTTTGAACAGGAAGTCCTCCGGATGTTTGCTGACCCTCGTCATCCGAAAGGCCAACAATATGTGAAGACCACAATGCTGGCCGGGAAACCTGTTTTGCGCGTGATGGATCCGGAATATGCAGGAGCCACCTGCCTATCGTGTCACGGATCGCCCAAAGGGGAGCGCGACATCACAGGTATGAAGAAGGAAGGGTGGAAGGAAGGGGATCTGGCGGGAGCGATCAGTCTGACGCTTCCGATCAAATAAATAACAGAACACTACATAGTTTCCTTACAACATCAATAATCATCAGGAGGACACCGGACATGAGCAAGATTCTAGTCGTCGACGATTCATATGCAGAATTGCAGATGATCGAGGGCTATCTGAAAGGAGCGAGCCACACAGTCGTTTCCTTTCCCAATACGGAGAAACTCGAGGATAAGGTCGTTGCTGAAAAGCCTGACCTGATCGTCATGGATGTTGTGATGCCGGGACGCAATGGTTTTCAGGCCTGTCGTGATCTTAAGAATGACGATCGAACAAAAAACGTACCGATCGTGCTATGTACGTCCAAGGGCAACGAAAGCGATAAGTTCTGGGGACAACAGCAAGGGGCGAACGGTTATGTGACAAAACCCTTTAAGGCAGAAGATTTGCTTGCCGCAGTCAAGCGCGCCTTAGGCTGACTCAACTCTGCTTTCGTCATCGGAGAGCAATGGACCATCAACAGGAACTCACAGCGCAGCGGTTGTTAGAGACGGACCACCAACCGACGGGAAGGAACGCCTCCCGTATGTGCCTCATCAGCCTGGGTGGTGAATTGTTCGCGATGGACCTCGGCCACGTGAGTGAGGTTTTTGAAGTCGACTCGATCACGCCGGTTCCCGGAGCCCCACCATCACTCGTTGGTGTCGCCAATCTTCGAGGAACGGTCATTCCGTTGGCCGATCTACGTCCCTCGTTGGGACTGTCGGCAACGGATTCGTCGCTCAAGTACGCCGTGGTCGTGCGACATGGGAATCAACAGATCGGTATTCTCGTGGACACAGTACCTGAGATCAGGACAGTCCGACAGGATGAATTTCTTGCTGCACCGGCGCAAGGATCTGCGAACGCGCAACCATTGGTCTCCGCTCTGTTGCGTGTCGAAGAGCGAATGGGTGGGGTGATGGAAGTCCCACGCTTATTGACCACAGTGGGGTTGGGGTAAAGACGGTAGCACCGATTGTTGAACATGTCGATAGCATAGTTAATCGAGAAGGATCCGGTTGCTCGCTGCGACAGCGAGACATACCTCGGGAGAAGGAGGAGTGCAATGGCTAAGGCAGATTCTAGGATCGAGTCCAAGGGATCACACTTCAAGGGGAGATTTTATAATCTCAATACCAGGACGAAGCTGATTTCAAGCTTCGGTGTTGTCAGTCTCATCATCCTCGTCATGTCGAGCGTCGGTGTGTTGACGCTTCGTCAGTTGAGCTCTCAGTCACAAACGGTCTACACGGACTATACGGTCATGCTGGCAGAATTCGCTGATATGGGGACCGCACTGACGACCCATCACCAAGTTTTAACCAGCATGGCCACCATCACGCGGCAAGCGGACTTCGCCGCCGAGGTTGCTAGATTACCGCAGTATCGGACGAAAGCGAAAAAGGTTCTTGCCGACTACGAAGCCACTGAGTTTCGAGTCTCTCGTTCGGGTCGCGACGAAGCAAAGGACTATGCGCTTCTCAAGTCGGCCCTGCAACAGTACTTTCAGGAGGCTGATGGCGCCTTGAGCGCCATGGCCGACAGCTTCGACAAATCACTGACCGCGGAACAGGCTGAAAACATGCGAGGTCTCGGTGTCTTGGCGTTAACAGTGAATTTGCAACCGACATTCGACAAGACCGTTAAGTATCATAGTCAACAGATCTTGGATATGCAGGATGTCGCCAAAGATCTGAACGACGATGCACAAAAGGTTTCTGAGAATGGAACGCTCATTCTTATTGGTGGCGGGTTCATCGCCGTTGTACTCGGACTCGGCATCGGTTATTGGATGGCAGGCTTCTTTTCAAAAGGCCTGACACACATTGCTCAAGTTGCATCGCAGGCCGCTGCGGGCAACTATCAGGCCCGTGCCAAGGTTTCTACAAAAGACGAACTCGGTCAGATGGCTACTTCGTTCAATGCCATGTTGGATCGTATTACCGCGCTTGTGACATCGGAAGAAGAGCGCGACCTGATGCAAAAGCGTCTCATGAATTTCTTGGTTTTGGTGTCGGATGTCGGTAAGGGCGACTTGACGAAGCGCGGCGAGGTGACGGCTGATATGTTCGGGAACTTGGCAGACGGATTCAACCTCATGATTCAGCGGTTCGGCCAACTGCTAAAACAAGTTCGAGAGGCTGCGGAAAGGGTCAATAAATCAGCCGGGACATTGAGAGAAAGCGCGGGTCAGATGGCTGGTACAGCAAAACATCAGGCCGATGAATCGGTCAAGACGCTGGGCGCGGTCGAGCAACTCGCGACGTCGATGCGTCAGGTCGCGGAAACAGCCGGCGCATCCTCAGAATCAGCCAAGCAAGTGTTGCAAGCCACCGAGCGCGGTCGCGTGGCCGTGCAAGAAACTGTGCAAGACATGCAGAGCATCCGGGCCGCGGTGCAACGGATGTCTAAACAGGTCAAGGCACTCGGCGATCGGTCGTTGGAAATTTCGCAAATCGTGTCGACGATTCGTGACATCGCCAATCAAACGAACCTGCTCGCGCTGAACGCCGCCATTGAGGCGGCCGGCGCAGGTGAAGCCGGGGCACGATTCGCGGTCGTCGCCGATCAGGTCAGAAAACTGGCTGAAAGCTCAACGCAGGCGACACGTGAAATCGCCGATCTTGTGAAAGTCATCCAAACCGAGACCCAGGATGCGGTCGTAGCGATGGAACATGAAACACAGGCCGTGGAAGCTGGGTCGGCCTCGGCACTCCGTACGGGCGACGTGTTTAACGAAATTTCAACAATCGCACAGCGATCTTCCGAGCTGGCCCAAATCATTGCGAGTTCCGCTGCGAACCAGACGGCATCGACAGACCAAGTGGGCCGCTCGATTAAGGATTTCACCGGCGGCGCAGTTGCCACACAGAAAGCAACGGATGCTGCCCGAGTGACCGTCGAAGACATGGCCAAGCTTGCGGAAGGTCTAACGTCATCGGTGTCGCAGTTCAAACTGGCCTAGGTCGGTGAGCCGGGACGCCGATACGGCATTCCGGGTATGAAAGGACGGCATGAGCTCTGAGCTGGACCGACAGGCCCTCATCGACATCTTTGTCACCGAAGCCTCGGAAGCGATGGCAGCCCTCACGTCCGCGCTGAATCCAAGCGACGGATCGATCCCACAACCCCAGCAACTTCAAGAACAGTACATGTGGGCCCACAAAATTCGTGGGGCGTCCGCTTTATATGGATTCAACGGACTTGCCGTATTGGGCGCCCTCCTTGAGAGCACCCTCGAACAGGCATCCTCCATTGATGAAGGGATATGGCCGAAAGTCGTGGGAGCTTTGCGAGGGATGGTGGAAACGTTTCAAGCTCAGTTAACGGCGATTAGGAATGGGGGAAACGAAGACACAGCTGCCTGCGAACATTGGCGAACCGAGACTGACGGATTCCTCCCACAATCCTCCGAGGTAGCGTCGTCGGCACCGTCGTTTGGGCGATTGTCACAAGATTACCTGGTTCCTACCATCGACCCGGACGTCCTTTCATATTTCTCTCCAGAGGCCGACGAATATCTACACGCCATGGAATCGTTCCTTCAAAGACTCCAGGAGAATGCCAACGACCCTGACAATATTCAGACCCTCGTCCGAACCGCTCATACGCTCAAAGGCTCAGCAAAAACCATCGGGTTCCACGCGATCGGCGATATTGCTCATCCGATCGAAGACTGCATGGTCGCCGTACGTGAAGGACGTCTTGCCGTAACGTCGGATCTCGTAGGCGCGATTCATCAAGCGGTGGCGGTTATCCGCCTCCTGATGAAGCGAGATCCGGCGAGAGTCGCGCAGCTTGAGCAAGATGTGCCGCATGTCACCCAGACCTTGGAACGGCTGCGTGATGGCAAGCCTGTCGACGCGACCCACTCGGTCGCCTTGGAGATGGCACCAGTAACTCAAGTGGCGACGGCCGTGATGGATCCTGCTTCCGTGCCTGAGCAGAGTGCTGAGCAAAGCGACGCGGATATCGTACGGCTGACCGACGCCTATTTGCTGCCTCACCTGGATCCCGAAGTGCTGTCCTACTTTTCACCGGAGGCTCAAGAATATCTGGAATCTTTAGAGGCGCAGCTGCTCCGCCTTGAGAAAGAGCCTCAGAACCCTGAACTGGTTAACCAGCTGTTCCGAACCGCGCACACCCTCAAGGGGTCTGCCTATACAGTCGGTTTCCAATCAATTGGCGATCTAACGCACTATGTCGAAGACTTTATGGGATCGGTGCGCGATGGGCGAGTGAAAATTCTTCCTGGTCATGCTGATGTGCTGCTACGAGCGGTCGACGTGGTTCGATTGCTGTTGCGGCGCGATCCCATGCTGCTCGGTACCGTTCGACAACGTTTCAGCGCCTCCATGGCTGAATTGAAGCGTCTCGAGAATCCCACGGCAATGGAAATTGCGCCCATGGCGCCGGTGTCACAGTCGGGCATGGCCTCTGCCGATGCGGAGAACACCAACCAACAAGATGCCGATGCGTCCAAAACGAATGAGGCCAGAGCAGCTGATGCGAAAACTGGAGAAGAGCGTGAGGTAATTCGCGTCAGCCGTGACCGGTTGGAGCGATTACTCAACCTGGTTGGTGAGCTGGTCATCGGTCGAGGCCGGCTCGAACAGCGGCTCTATGTCCTGGAACAACTGTCGCAGCAAGTGTTGGGTTGTAAAAATCGACTGGTGGATTCGGTTCGTTCTTTTGAGGACAAACACACTTTTACCTTCCAAGCGGCTCCCTCCGGACCCAACAATGCTCCGACAACGGCGGCCTTCACCGGTCTGAGCGATTTCGGCACTCTCGAGCTCGACAAATACGATGACTTTAATATCCTGGCCCGTCGTATCAGCGAAGTGACGGCAGACATCACCGAATCGATGACTCAGTTGAGCGGGTCGATCCGGCGCTCTCACGAAGATATGAGCCAATTGCAGCAACTCACGCTGAGTATGCGGGATGAAATTGCTCGTGCCCGCATGGTGCCGGTTGGAACCCCCTTTACACGATTTCGTCGTGCGACCAGAGAAATGGCCAGGGCAACCGGCAAGGAAGTCTCCTTGGTGACCTCCGGTGAGCACACCGAAGTCGATACCGGCGTCGTTGAACGGTTGGTCGATCCTTTGATTCATTTAGTCCGGAATGCCGTCTCTCATGGGATCGAACCAGCGGCGGTTCGAATAGCAAAAGGAAAACCAGCGGCTGGGACAATCTATTTGCACGCCGCTCATCGCGGAAGCTCCGTGCTCATTGAAGTAGAAGATGATGGTGCCGGTCTTGATATCGGAAAGATTCGTGCCAAAGCAATCGAACGAGGACTCGTCCGTGCCGATGTCGCCAAGACTTTGCCTGAAGCGGAGGTCATTAAGTTTATCTTCATGCCGGGCTTCTCGACGGCCGACCAAATCGGCGATCAGGCTGGACGAGGCGTCGGCATGGACGTGGTGAAACGTGTCATTGAAAGCATGAATGGGCATATCGACGTTGAATCGATTCGCGGCGTCGGGACGAAATTCACGCTGCATCTTCCACTCACCCTCTTGATCGCTACCGCGCTGATGGTCCGCGAGGGCGGTGACCGATATGCGATTCCGCTCCCGAGCGTTCGCGAGGTCACCATGGCGACGACCGGATCATTGCAACGGATGGTGGACCGAACAGTCCTGCATCTCGGCGATGAAGCCATTGAGGTGCATCCTCTGCAGGAGTTGCTGCATGGAAGCGGCGGGATTATTGAGAATGGGAAGCCGATCGTGATCGTGCGAACGGGGATCGGTCCATTTGGACTGGCTGTGGACGAATTGCTCGGGCGACAGGAAATTGTCATCAAGCCGATCGGATCATTGAAAACATTAAAGCGGTCCTATTTCAGCGGTGCAACCATCGACCCGGAAGGCCGTGTGATTCTTGTGTTGGATCCCGCGCGTGTCGTCATACGCGAAGCCCAGCCGGTAGAGGGCTTGCCTGAATCATCCGAGACGGCGCTCATTCCGGATTCGTCAGTTCCTCAAGATGGCGCACAGTCTGAACAGAGCGGGGATCAGCCGATTCTCCTGATCGATGATTCATTGAGCATTAGAAAATTTGTCGGTCGGATGCTGGAATCAGCCGGATATCGAGTCGATACAGCGGTTGACGGGGAAGAAGGGCTGCGCAAGGCATCGACGCACTCGTATCGATTGATTCTCACCGATTTGGAGATGCCCAAGCTGAACGGTTATGAAGTCATCCAGGCTTTGCGGAGTCGTCCTCAGACTCAAAAGACGCCCATTATTGTCATGACAACTCGAGCTGGGGATAAACACCGGCAAATGGCCATCAGCATCGGTGCCAGCTCTTATATTGCCAAACCTGTTGAAGAGCGGGCACTCATTCAGGAAATCGAGCGTTGGATTGGCCGAGAATCCGCTGTCCGCAGCGTGTAGCCGGCCGACGCAGGTGTCTTGGTTGATGTGATCGTATGCGGGGCGTAGACGAGGTATATGTTCGATGAGCCTGCGAGGCCACCACAGGACTGAGTCGACCCACGAGCAGGGAATCAGTTTCTTAGTCGTCCGGCTCGGAAAAACTCGCCTGGCGTTGCCGGCTGATGGCGTGCGAGGTGTGTTGACGCCTGCTGAGGCAGGAGTCGGCGACTCTATCAAAGCGGTCGGGATTACCTATCAACATCTCGACCTCGTCGGTTTTCTCATGATCTCGGCTGATTTCGATACGGCCGATACACGCGTTGTTCTGTATTCAAACGGGCGATCACACGCAGCAGTGAGAGTCGAACAGGTCTTTGGTCTGACAGAAGTCGAACCGGTCCAATGTATTCCCCTGCCAGCCCATTTTCGAGCCGACGAGCGAACATGGTTTTCAGGAATGATTCTTCATGGGGAAGGGCTCGCGCTTATCGTAAACCCGACGTGGCTCCTCGGAGAAGTCGCCGAGGTCGTGTCTATGACGCCGGGCGGCATGTTGCGATAGCATGCAGAGCGAACCGGTGGGAGTACCGCGTTATGCTGAGAGCTTCGAAGCAACAAGAAAAGTCCGTCGATATCAAACGATCGTGGAATCTTCTCATTTTTTCGATCGGGGGGGAACGATTAGCTGTTCGCACAGATGATATTGGCGGGATCGCCCACTGGACAGACAGTATTGCAGTGCCGAGTCGGACGCCATTTGTGCAGGCTATGCTCCGACGCGAGAAGGAGTTGATGCCGGTCTATGATCTGGCCGCGCGGTTGAATCGTACGTTGGTCGGAGATCCGTTGTTGTGCCTTGTCGCGAAGCATCTCGACGGGTTAATGGCAATCTGCATTGACGGCGACATGCCATCGCTTCACACCATCGATGCTGGTGCGCTGCAGTTCAGCACCAGGGCGGATATTGAAACGATTGGGAGTTTTAACGACGGCGACGGGGAGATTCCGGTTGTCGCACTGCAGACGCTCGGGGGATCGAGCGCGAGCCATAATGGACACGCGACCGGGTTGTAAAGGAGAAAGGAAGTTCGTATGCCGAAGGTGCTAGTGGCCGACGACAGTATCGCCGTTCGGAAAGTCGCAGAACGGCTGCTGACGGAAGCTGGTTTGGGAGTAACCCTCGCCGCGAATGGCGAAGAAGCTCTCACATCTCTGGCAAAAGAATGTCCAGATTTGATCGTGTCCGACGTGATTATGCCGGACAAGAGCGGGTATGAGGTCTGCGCATTTGTCCGGTCACAAGCTGCATTTGCCGCGATTCCCGTCCTGCTAATTTCTGGAATCGTGAACGATGAGGTCACCAAACAAGCCGAATCGTGCCGTGCGGACGGAGTTCTGAAAAAGCCTTTTCAAGGAACTTCGCTCAAGGATCGCGTGCTCGAGCTTTTGGCCAAACGCGAAAGCCCGGAGGCTGCGCCGCCGAAGGCGAAGGAAGAAAAAGCTCAACCTCCAAGTTCGGCGAAAATATCTCCACACCTGTCCGATGAGCAATTGGTTGCCAATCGGCAGGCGGTTACCAAGCTCAAGCAGATAGAGGATGAATTGCAGACCGAGCGGCAACGAACGGCACAACTCTCTCGTCGAGTGGCGGAATTGGAGGGCCAAGGGGGGCGCCTGAAGGAGCTGGAGTCGGCTTTGGCATCAGAGCGAGACCAGTCCGCCCAGTTTAAAAAGCACGCTGCCGATGCCGGAAATTTGGCGACCCGGGTGCAAGAATTGGAAGCGACCGTCACGGCGGAGCGGGAACGATCGGCTCAAGCCGCAAAAAAGCTGTCGGAAGCTGCCGGTCTATCCAGCCAAGTTCAGGAGCTGGAAGGCGCCTTGAAGAAAGAACGGGAGATGAATGGACAGTATGCCGTTCGGATAAGCGAGTTGCAAAAAGGTGCGGCCCGTGCTCAAGAGTTTGAAGCAGCTCTGAATGCTGAACGCCAAGCCGCAACGCAATTGGTACAACAAATGACGGGGCTGGAGAAAACGGCCAACAAGGTTCAGGAGATGACCCAGCAATTGAACAAGGAACAACAACAGGTAGCGGAGCTGACCCGTCGATTGAACGAGACCGAACGAGCAGCAACGCGAGCTGCTGCGCTCGAACAAGAAATTACGGAAGCCAAACGTAAAATTGGCGAGCTTACCGCCCGTCTTGGCGAATCTGAACGAACTCAAGTCAAGATTCAAGAATCGGAAACATTGCTACAAACGGAGCGGGATCGAAACGCTGTGCTGGCACGGCGAATTACTGAAGCAGAGCAAGCCACTATTCAAGCAACCAAGCGCTTTGAAGAGATGGCCAAAAAACTCGGCGAAATTGCCGGGTTGGCATCGCAGTTGGGGAATGGGACGCGGCGGTCCTGATCGCGAGCGATCCAGCTCCAGGTGGACCGCCGTCGCAAGGGACTGGCTTGATGTCTGTCGATGCAGAAGACGATTTTCAGAAAGAGCTGGTTGACCTCTTCGTCCAAGAGGCCCACGAGTGGTTACAAAACATTCATGTGGCGCTGGACGAGTTGCAGCAGGGACCGGGTCCAGATCGTCACCAGAAGCTCATTGAGATTATTAGAGGTGGCGTAAACAATCTCGGCGGCTCAGCCGCCACAATCAATCTTCCAGTCGTCGAGCAAGCGAGTTTCGCCGCGCTCCCATTCATCGACGCGATTCGAGACCCTCACAAGACCTTCTCCGTTCAGGATTTCCTTTCCCTGTGCAAACAACTCGGACAGATCCACACCGCATTGACGAAAACGACGGGTGTCTCGTTCGATGAGACAAGCGAGACGGCTGCTGAGACGATTCGACAGACGATCCCCATTCCAGACTTTGTTCAGGCGCTTCAACTTCTGCAACAGACGCATCAGCTCTCCGGTCGCAACCTTGTACAGGGACTGATCGACCAGATGGAGAGCCAGCTCCGTGCTGGCGTCGATCAGGTCGACGTGCGAGCGCTGCACGATTTCTTAGCCAGGGTTTCGGATGCGGAAGAGGCGTTTCTGCGAACAGTTCAACAATCCTTGCCCGCTCTGGCTGACAAGGTCCGCTCTCTTGTGACAGATGGGATTCCGGAGCGGCAGGATACGGAGATTATCGAGGCGTCGTTGCGCGATGTTTCTCAGCTTCGCACAGATGCGCAACAGGTCAATGCCGCTCCGGTGATGATCTTTCTGACCGGTCTGCAGAGTCTGCTTTCCGTGGTCAATCAGCACCGGGTGCTCGTGACGGCAAAGCGGCTGGCAGCGGTTGAAGGGCGTGTTCGCTCGATGGCCGGAATCATTCAGCAATGGGTTGAGCTTGGGCAGGTTGAACGTGCGGCAATCAACAAACTCCTTCCGAACACACAGTAGCACTGGTGGAATGATTCCGTGTAACGGACTCATCCCTTGACTTGTTCATGTGATGAACGCATGCTGAAGTAAACGATACGACACGGAGGAGAATATACGCCACCGAGCACAAACGGTTTTCCGTCATGGCAGGAATGAGGTGCCGAAGACAACGTTAATGAAGCATCACTTTTGATCGGGTCTATAGTGTGATCGACCAACATTCAACACAATGGTATCAGAGCGCAGTCGAACGGCTGACGCAGGTTGCTGCAGAAATTCAGCGGCAGGACGTCCTCGATCTGAAGGGCGTGTCAGTGCTCGCGTCGAACATCGTCGAGTCGCTTGGCAAGAGCGATCAATTGCTGGTCGAAGCCCTTGCCGGACCGAGCGGCCCACCACTTCTTACAAATCTGGTTAACGTCGGAATCCTGGCAACAAAGGTGGGAGTGGGGCTCGGCTATTACGGACGAGAACTAGAACGACTGGCTTTGGCTGGGCTTATGCACGACGTGGGCTTATTCGCTGTTCCGCAGTCTTTGGTCACCAAGTCTGGCCGTTTGACTCCTGAAGAGCGCATGCTGGTCGAACAACATCCAGAACTCGGGTACCAAGCGTTGCGCAAGCTCGGACCGACGCATGACTGGCTGGCCCAAGTCGTCCGCCAAGCCCACGAACGGTGGAACGGGCGAGGGTACCCTAACAAACTCAAAGGCCGCCAGATCACCGAGTTCGCTCAAATCATCGGTGTCGTGGACGTGTTTGACGCACTGGTCAGCCCGCGTCCGTATCGCCGACGTTTCTTTCCTCATGAGGCGGTACGCGAACTCATGGTGGTTGAGCGGACGGCGTTCCCGCGAGAAGTCATGAAGGCCTTGGTCGAACAACTCTCGGCGTATCCGATCGGTACGTCGGTTCGGCTCTCGACCGGTGAGTTGGGCACAGTAATTCGAGTCAATACACGCTATCCACTCCGCCCGGCCGTCATGATCAGGGAGACAGAACCGGAGGGCCTTGAATCACGACACGTTGATCTGAGTACGTTACCGCTCGTAACGATCATTGAGACCGTGGAACCTCCCGATATCGCAAGACTTTCATTTCCGACACAGGCCAAAAAGACTGAGCCTATGGCATCGGTTTCGGATCAATTTTCATCCTTGCTGGAAAGTCTTGATGCAATAGCGAGCGCGATTCAGGGTGTGGTTGAGTCGGCCGGACCTGGCCGCCATGAAAGCGATAACTCTGCTCGAGATGAATCATCGCGAGCGCAGGGACGAACCGCTTCCCGAGAACTTGTCGATGCGTCTTTTGAAAAAGAAGTGGTCGGATTATTTGCGCTCGAAGCGCATGAGTGGTTGGCGCAAATTCAGACGACGCTCAAAAAGTTGAGTGAAGGGGCCAACCAAACTGTTCGACCAAAGCTTTACGGGATCATCCTCCAGGGAATCACCAATCTCGCGAAATCAGCCGCAACGGTTCAGTTATCGGCGATTGAGCAGATGGCGTCGAATCTCTTGCCAATCTTGCAGGAGGTCGGACGACAAGAGCCACGGGCAGCGGCTGCGGCACTGAACTCACTTCATGAAGGGCTGGCACGTATCAGCATGGCCGTTCATCGTTTGACCGGCGGGCAGGGAGACGAATATCCCGCACCAGTTCCTGTCAGTGAAGGGCCAGCAGTTGAACCTGCATCGTCCAGTTCACCGGCCAACCATGAAAAAGTGGCTGCACCTCGGTCAGTGATCCAGGCATCGACGGCTGGTGGCCTCCCGCTTCTGACAGCTTTGCGGGAACTCCATCAGGCTAGGGCGAGGTCCGTCCAACCAACCAGAGACGTCTTGGAGGCCGTCATTCTCATGGCTGAACATGAGGGTGGCGATCTAGAAGCAACTTCAATTGATCGTATTCTCAATGAGTTAAACATCCTTGATGAAGAGTTTGTTGAAGAAGTTCGAAAAAGGGTTCCTGTCATTATACGAGAGCTTCACAACTTGCGCAGTCAGGAAACAACCGATTTTGTGACCGCCACTCAACTTGACCCGATTGTGCGAGAGGTTGACACACTGCACGACCTGGCAAGCCGAGTTCAGGCCTCAATGATGACGATGTTTCTCCAAGGACTACAATCGTTCTTACTCGTGACAGCCTACAGAAAGGCATCAACGCTGCCGCAACGACTAGAAATGGTCGAAGCACGGATGCAGGCCCTCATTCCAATGGCAGAACAATGGGTCAACATTGGGCGGCTTGAGCGGGCCGCCATCAGCGAAATTCTGCCTGCCTAACTCGTCGAATCTTTCTATCTACTCCTTACGTAGCGTTGCCGAACACGTCGTAATTCCAACTCGGTCGTCCCGACTGTATAATGTCCCGTCAACGTCTTCGCTATGCCAAAACTGGTTACCATCTGGCGCGAAAAGGAGATTCTAGAGCAGGCTCGTCACTACGTCCGGTCATATATCCTCCTTCCAGCCGGAGTCGTGGGACTTGTCTGTATGGTCGGTGCGCTTGGAGGCCTTGGTTATCAATTTATCGGCGCCGACGGTTACACAGGAGCAACCTTCTGGCAAAGTTCAGGGTTGATCATAGGTGGGGCCTTCTGGGGTTGGATTCAGACACGTTATCATCGATACCTTCTGACGAGGTTTCCTGAAATTTTTGCATCCCGCCTGCGCACCGCTGTGCGGCAGCAAGGAAAAAAGGCCAAGGGCGACCAATCCGCGCAGCCGACCACCACTCATCCCGGTCGGCAGCTGGTTCCAATCGTCTATAGTGCTGGTTTACTCATGTTATGGGGAGCGTCAGCCGTGACGTTACGGTATGGACATGTGGACACGCTCCCCGCGCTATTGATGCCTTGGGCTGGGTTCTACTGGGCGAAATTGTTCTTCTGGCGAGGAGTGGTTTCGTAGGGTTCTGACGGCTGATGTTAACGCGCGCGAGATTTTCTCTTCGCCCTCTTGACCGATGGTGCGGATGGCCTGGCTTCCTCTAGCCTGTTAATTCGTTCCTCCAAGGTACGGACCAAATGCCGGAGCTCCGGGAGGCGGGGGATCACTGCCTGAGCCTTCAGCCATGTGTCGTGCGGCATGATCGGAGCACCGGAGACGATTTGATTCGACGCCACATTCCGGTTCACTCCTGCTCGCGAAGCAATAATAACCTCATCTCCAATCTGAATGTGGTTTGCAAGTCCGGCCTGTCCTCCGATCGTTACATGATGACCGGTCGTGGTACTGCCAGCAATTCCAACCTGCGCGACAAGAATGGAATGTTCACCGATGGTGACGTTATGTGCAATCTGGACGAGATTGTCGACTTTGGTGCCTTGCTTGATAGTCGTATAATCACGCGGCATTGTTGCGCGATCAACAGTTACATTGGCGCCCAATTCGACGTCATCTTCAATAATCACGCCGCCGAGTTGCGGCCTTTTGTAATGCTTGCCCTGCTCTTGGACATAGCCAAACCCGTCACTACCGACGACTGTGCCGCTGTGGATGATCACCCGGGCACCGATTACACACCCTTCGCGAACGACGACGTTGGGATAGAGGACCGTGTGGTCACCGATTGCCGAATCATCGCCCACAAAAACTCCGGGATAAATGGTGACAGAAGAGCCGATTCTGACTCGGTCACCGAGGGTAACACCAGGCCAGATTGAGACGTCGAAGCCGATCTGCACGTCCGCTCCTTTGACTGTACTTGGCGCGACCCCACGCGAAGTAGTAGCCGGGCAGAAGAATGTTCGGGTAACACGGGCAAATTCAAGTGAGGGATTGGAGAGAATGATATGAGGGCAGCGCACTTCAGTCAGACGACGATGGGCGAGGAGTGCACCGGCTTGGATTGGTTCGTTGGTCTTGAGCCAGCGGTCTTCCGCGACAAATGCTAGGTCTGTGGATCGTGCCTTATTAAGACTTGCAACGCTCGTGATCGTCACATCAGGAGACCCAATAAGTTCTCCACCCGTTACCTGATGAATCTGGGAGAGGGAGATGGGGGTCTGTGGACGGGGAACAGCCATAAGCCGGTTACGATCGTTTCTTGCTGGATGCCTTGGAAGGTTTCCTTGATGCACTTGTGCTCTGCGTGTTGCCTAGTCGTTTATCAACATAAGCGATCACGTGCCCAACCGTGGTCAAGCCGACGAGGTCTTCATCTGGAATCTGAATATTGAATACCTCTTCAATGCGATAGAGCAGTTCGATCACGGCCATTGAATCAAGACCCAAATCATCCCGCAAATGATGGCTCTCGATGATCGAACTGGGATCGCGCTTGAGGTATTCGGCAAGAGCGGTGCTGATCTTGACCGCGGTCGTTGTCGAGGTGGCCATGGCGTCTTTTCTAAGTAGTAACTCGTTTCAATACTACAGCAGCGTTGTTGCTGCCAAATCCAAACGCGTTAAGGAGCGCTGTGTTCACACGACGTTCTTGCCCGGATCGTGAGATGCCTGGCAAGGCGCAGGCTGGATCTGGATCAGCATAATTGGCGGTTGGATGAATCCGTCCGGTGTGAACGGAGAGGATCGAAGCAATGGCACCGATCGCCCCTGCAGCTCCGAGGGTGTGGCCGATCAGCGACTTGGTGGCGTTGATGGCGATCTTCTCCACGCGGGCTTTAAATACGTGCCGGAGGGCCTTCGCCTCGACGGCATCACCGATCGGTGTCGAGGTGGCATGGGCATTAATGTAATCCACCTGGGCTGGTGTGATACCCGCGTCTGCAAGGGCCAATCGCATCGTGGTCGCCACCTCTTCTCCATCTTCTCGAGGAATGACCATATGATATGCCTCGCTGGTGGCGGCATATCCGGCGATCTCTGCATAGACGTGGGCCTTCCGCTTTTTCGCGTGAGCTGCCGACTCAAGAATCAGCGCTCCTGCCCCTTCGCCCATCACAAATCCGTCACGGCCCTTGTCAAATGGGCGGGAAGCCTGGTCAGGCCGGTCATTATATTTTGTCGAAAGAGCCCGGAGAGAACAGAAGCCGGCGAATACCAACGGCGTGATGCTGGCGTCGGCGCCGACTGTTATGACGACATCTGCACGGCCTTCTCGAATGCACTGAAGTGCCTGCCCGAGCGCATGGGCGCTCGAAGAGCAGGCGGTCGAAATAGTTAGATTGGGACCTTTGGCCCCGTAAGCCATCGCGATGATGCCAGAAGCAGAGTTCAGCGTAATCATCGGGATGAAATTCGGATGGACTCGGTGAGGTTTCTGTTGTTGATACAGTTGAGTGATTTCTCGTTCTCCCATCACCATGCCCCCCATGCCTGCTCCTACGATCACGCCGACACGATGAGCATTTTCCTGTTCCATCTGGAGATGAGAGTCTGCCAGCGCCTCTTTGGTAGCAACGAGCGCAAATTGCGCGTACCGGTCAACTCGTTCTGGAAGGACACCGGTTAAGAGCTGCTCAGGAACAAAATTGTGGATTTGGCCGGCCACACGTGAACGATAGCCGTCCATAGGGAATGGTTCAAACGAGCTGACCGCAGTGATTCCTGAGCGACCGGCCAACGCGGCTTTCCAGAATTCTGAGACGCCGATCCCGATCGGAGAGACGACCCCCAGTCCAGTAATGACTACGCGAGCTGGCATGAGAGACTAATCCTTCCTCAAAACCCCAGCCTCAGTACTTACCGGAAGCCGGCCATCCAGTCAACCGGCCCGGTGAGATACAGGACCATACGCTTTGCTAGTAGCGTACTTTGAACATCAGATAGAGCGCGAAGCTCAGAAAGAGGATATTGGCCGTCCAGCCGGCCATCATTGGCGCCAAGGCTCCGCCACGACCCAGAGCAATGGCGATCGAGTGAGCAGTCCAATAGCAAAATCCTACCGCGAGCGCTTGCCCGATGCCAATTGCCATGCTCCTCCCACGGACACCACTTCGCCTGAGGCTCATGGCAATGCCGATGAGCACCATGATGATTGTGACAAACGGAAACGCAATACGACCATGGTAATCCGTGAGCAATCGGGAGAGCTGTGCGCCTTCGTGGGACAGGCGGGCAGTATAGGAACGAATGTCGCGAATGGTCATGTTCTCAGACTCACTCCCAAAGCGCGATGTGAAATCCTCGGGAATCAACGGCAAGGCAATCGGCTGCCGATCAAACTCGACGACCGAAACGGAGCCATCAGGAAGAAACCGCCGGTGCCGTCCGCGGTAGAGGATCCATTCTTCACCACCGTAGCGAGCCTCTTCAGCTTCGGTCAAATCCACGAGACGAAATCCCCGCTCGAACTGAAAAAGGCGAACACCGCCGATCAATGTGCCGCCGACGGCTCCGCTGGTCACATTCAATAAGGTCTGAGGTCCTACTCTGATCCAGGGTTGTTGAATAGTTAACGTAACAGCCGGGGGTCTTTTTTCAATCTTTGTGACGCGAATGTCTTCAGCCTTGTTGACCGCTAAGGGAATGATCGTCGAGCTGAACCAGAGGAGAATCAAAGCGACGCCCACGGCAAGTGTCAGGAAGGGGGACGCGATCCAGGGTAAACTAATCCCGCAACTACGCATCGCCGTAATTTCGTGGCTGCGTGACAGGAGCCCCAAGGTCAGCAGCGTAGCCATTAAGATCGCCAACGGAGCAATTTGGAATGAAATGGCTGGAGTTTTGAGGGCAAAGTACGCGAGCACATCGATCAAGCTGGCATCATAACTCAGAAACCGGCGGACTTTTTCAAAAAAATCGATGACGAGATAAATCGTCATGAGACCGGTGAAGCACATCAAAAATATCCTGGCAAACTCTCGCAGAATATATCGAAAAAGGATCGTCATAACCTATCGGCGGCTGATGGTATGAAACCACCACAACGTGATAAGGGCAAACATACCGTTGGGGATCCACGCTCCCGCAAAGGGCGTGATAACCAAGGTCGTCACTAAGAATTCGCATCCCACGTTCAGGACATAATAGATGATCACGACGAATACGCCGACAGCGAACCCGCCGATCCGTCCCGACCGTTTCGACACGATGCCGACCGGTACTCCGAGGATGCAAAAGATAAGCGAGGCAGTCGGAAATGCCAGATCTTTGTAGTATTCGATCAAGCGCCGCAAGGCGGTAGAATCGCGCCAGGCAGATTGATCCAGTCGAGCCACGATGGAGTCATAGGATGGGCGCTCTTCTGTGGTCGAATACCCGCTTTGGTTCAGTGACAGCTTGAGGTCATAGCTGGCAAAGGATGTTTCTTGGTATTGATCCGCTTCATCGGGACGGCTGTGGATGACTCCATTTTGCAGGCGCAGCGCGACCTGGTTGTTCGAAGGCTCCAGAAGCACTTGATACTGTGTGGCGACTATAATTCTGGGGTCCTCGACATTACGTTCATCTGAGATGAAAATGCTGGGCGTAGCGCCAGGATCTTGAGCATCGGTAACAAAGATCACCAATCGCGGGATAGGTTCATTGAACGTACCCCGTTCCAACGCCAATACCAATTGGTCCCTCAAAAGGTTGAGTGCCACCTTCTTTAAGTTAACGGAACTCCAGGGCTGTCCCCATTGGGCCAATAAAAGAGTCAGGCTGAAAACGAACACCGCAAAGAGAAAGACCGAACGGGAGAGTCGGAACAGGCTTAAACCGGCGGCCCGCATCGCAACCAGTTCTCTGTCAAAGGACAACCGTCCAAACGCCGTAATGGACGCGATGAGACCGGCAATGGGCAACGTGAGGACGAGGAATGAAGGCAGGAGATGGACGAAAACTTTTATGACCGCGAGCAAGCCAACCCCTTTTGCGACAAGCAGTTCGACCAGACGAAGTAACTCTTTGGTTAGCATCACAAAACAGAGCACCCCGAGGCTGAGCCCGAAAGGAGCGAAAAGCTCAGAAAAGATATAACGATCGAGCAGCGTGCGCAGAAACATCAGAGGGGTTACTCTCCTATCGATCGATGCCACTATAGGCGAGTGAGCGGGCCTTGTCTAGAAAACTGCTGCCTGGAGATAGGCCACAAAGAATTGCTTGACAGGTGTGAATCGCTATGTTACATGCTCCGCGATTTTTAATTGAGATGGGTTTTGTGAACGCTTCACGTCTCCTCCAGCGAGCCCGTCCTCAGGTCTTTTTCATCAGCTGTCATTCTGTCTTTATTGTTAGTCAACGTCAGGGGTTTGGGCCGGTCACGTAACATCGCGTGACCGTTGAGGAAAGGAGGGTTTTTGTGAAGACGAAAGGCACTGTGAAGTGGTTCAATGATCGAAAGGGGTTCGGGTTTATTCGTCTTGACAGCGGAGAGGACGTGTTTGTCCATTACTCCGCGCTCCAGGGCGATGGATTCAAGACACTCAAGGAAGGAGAGAACGTCGAGTTTGATATCGTCCAAGGGGCGAAGGGACCCCAGGCCGCGAATGTGATGAAGATGTCCGTCTCCGCGTCATAAAGGACGAAGTTTTCTTCAAGTTGCTGACGAAGGTCTGCTGCACTCTCTGTGGAGCAGACCTTCGTCGTTTCTCAGGGTTTCTGTTTACCCATTTCGTTGACAAAACCCATTGATACTGTTAGCGTTTGTTCGTTATGGAGGTCTGCTTTGGGCACTGACCGCGGGAAGGTGCTGCATAACGCCCAACTCTTTGCTTCACGAGGCCAATTTGATGCGGCCATTGCCGAATGGAAGAAGCTCATAACGGACTCTCCGGCCGACGGGAGCCTGCATAATTCCATCGGAGAGTTGCATCTCAAGCGGAACGCAAACGCGGAGGCGGTGGCGGCCTTTCTGCAGGCTGCGAACGCGTTCCGTGCAGAAGGCGCCACCCTCAAAGCCATCGCGACCTACAAGAAAATCCTCAAGATTGATCCCTCTCGTTACGAAGTGTATCGGCATCTTGGGGATCTCAACGCCGAACGGGGCTTGTTAAGCAGCGCAGTCCAGGATTATCTGACATTGGGCAAGCATTACCTGAAGGAGCGGAAGACCAAAGAAGCGCTCGACATCTACAAGAAGATAGTCAGCCAAGATCCGTCGAACCTGGATGCCCAGCAACGAGTGGCAGAGCTATGCCTGCAGCAGAACATGCAGGACGAAGCCACCAAAGTGTATTTACAGTTGGGACGGGAGCGGTCGGCTCAGCAACGGTATGCTGAAGCGAAAGATGCCTATCAGGCGGTGTTACGGATCGATCCGTCCAATAGCGAAGCGACCCAGTTTATCGAAAACCTTGAGAAGGGTGGAGGCACGCCGGCAACGGTCAAACCGAAAGCAGGTCAGGTAACCAGTTCGTCCAAGGGCTCAGAATTGCCCGATATGCTGGCTGAAGCCACCCGCCGCATTGAGCAGAAACAGTTTGCCGGAGCCGAGGCGATTCTCAATCAGCTGTTGACAAGGGAACCGGGGAATCCGCAGGTCTGTCAGCTGCTGGCGCGGATGCATCTGCATCGCGGGGATCTCCAAGTCGCATTGGGCGAATATCGATTCCTTGCCGGCGCAGCCCTCCGCGCGCATGACCTCTCGTCGGCCGAAGCCTTGATCAATGAATACCTTGCCGTAGAGCCGAGCTCGGTGCCGATTCTTGAGCTCTATGGCGAGTTACACGAAGCAAAGGGGAACATGGCTGCTGCCGTGGCGCAATACGCAAAGGCCGTTGAAGCCTTATTGAAGCATCCAGAACCTGGGTTGCCGACGCTACACCAGGAGATCTTCGACAAAATCAAAACATTGGCTCCCGACAGTCCGACAGTGAATCGACTTGAAATGCTCATGCAGGGGGGAACGGTCACGGAAGTACCATCCGTGGAGCCGGTCGCAGAGTCGCCGGTTCCCACCGCAGAGTCGAAGGTAAGCAGTGAAGGAACCCTACCGAAACAATCGTTGTGGACAGGGACAGAATCTGATGATGTCTGGAAGCGAGCCTCAACGAGTCGTGCCTCGCAGAATCGGCATGTCGACTCCCAAGAGGCTACGGCTTCCGCACAGAATACATCGGCCGCTGCTGGTCCGGCAGAACCATTGGCGGTCAACGCGGCCCCTGATGCCGTCAGAGCACCTCATTCGGCAGGAATGACCCCTCCGACGGAGGAACAATTCCAAATCTTCATGCGGGATGGGAAACAAGCGGAAGCAGAGCAATGGCTTGGACGTCTGGCTAATGAACGGCCGACGGACGTCGAGGCGCGGGAACTCTTGGGCTCCTTGTTTGAACGGAAAGGCGACGGGCCTGGAGCTGCGCTGCACTATGCCCGTGCGCTCGAACTGCTGCTGGAACACCCTGATGACAAAAAACCGGAACGACCGCGTGCTCTTTACCACAAGGTGAAGGAACTGGCTCCGGCCAGTCCCATTGTAACTAAACTTGCGCCAATGTTTGCGCCAAAATCGGAAGAGCCAGAGATGGCGAGCACCACAGCCGACGATTCGAGCACGGTCGCCAATGGACTCGATCCGGACATTCATTACACGCTGGGCGTTGCTTTCAAAAACATGGGATTGCTCGATGAAGCCAAAGAAGAATTTGCTCAATCAATGGCAGGAAGTGATCTCTTCCTCGATTCCTGTCTGATGACAGCGGTCTGCTTGAAAGAGCAGGGACAGGGGAAGGCCGCAAGCGAGCAGCTCGAACAACTTTTAAACGACGCGCGGTGTCAGGGTGCCAAGGCTCAGGCCATTCGCTACGAACTGGGATTGCTTTACGAGACACAAGAACAATGGCAGAAAGCGACCGCGATTTTTGAATCCATCCCCACCTTTCACGACGTGCCTAAACGTCTCGACGCGCTGCGACATACTCAAAAACCAAAGCCAGCCGCCGGAGCCTTTCGCTACGCCCCATAGGAACTCAAGCCACCCGATTCGGCGCCGGTCTACCTTCCAGGACAGCCTGAATATTCTGTAAACAGATCAATCCCATCTGGACCCTCGTCTGCATCGTAGCAGAACCAAGATGCGGCAAGAGGACTACCTGTTTCAACGAAGGCAGTACTGGATGGACCATCGGTTCCTCTTCATACACGTCGAGGCCGGCGCCGGAGATCGTGCCGGATTGCAGAGCGTGGACCAGCGCAGCTTCATCCACAACAGCCCCGCGACTGGTGTTGATCAGTATCGCTGCGGGACGCATGAGCGAAAGTTCGCGCGTTCCAATCAAGTGACGGGTCTCGGAATTCAACGGAACGTGCAGCGTCACGAAATCCGACTCCTGTAACAATGCGTCAAGAGAACGCCGCGCCCAGGCTTCGGGCAGTGCCGGATTCACTCGGTGATTGTAGTAGCGGATCACCATGTGAAATCCCTCGGCTCGTTGTGCCACCGCGTGGCCGATACGTCCCATCCCGATGATGCCCAGCGTTTTCCCCGATACTTCACTGCCTAATAATTGAGTCGGCGTCCAGCCGGTCCAACGATTCGAACGAATCAACGTGTCGCCCTCGATCACCCGACGCGCGGCCGCCAACAGAAGCGCCCAAGCCAGGTCAGCCGTGGCGTCCGTCAGGACATCGGGCGTATTCGTAACGACAATCTGGTAGCGTCGAGCGGCGTCGAGGTCGATGTTGTTGTAGCCTACCGCAAAGTTGGCCAGGATCTTTAAGTGCGCGGCGGATGACAACAGATCGCCATCTACTATGTCCGTCAGTGTACAGATGGCGGCCTCAGCTCGGGCAAATCCTTCACGGAAAGCAGCCGGAGTGGGGGAGGTCTCAGTGGGATCCTGCACCAATCGAAACCGTTCCTCAATCAGTGCCATCACGGCGTGAGGCATGAGACGTGACACATAGAGCAGGGGACGAGTCGTGGACATCGCGCGAGTCCTGTATACCATCTTACTGTGTCCCGGATCATGGCTCAACCGAAGCCAGGAGCCTGCCCGAGCAATGCCATTCAACGGCGGTATGCGATCCGCTGGCGTTGCACCGAGGGATTGCGAGACAGGCTCCTAGCGGACTTTTCCAACATCCTGCTAGAATGCGGAAGCCATGACATTGATACTTCCCGACCGCTCTCGCGCAGTCGCACGTGATCTTCGCCATCTCCTTGGGTCTGATCTTGTGAAAGACGATGATCCGACAAAAACGGCCTACGCGGTGGACGCGAGCATCTATCGCATGGAACCCCAGGCGGTCGTGCTCGTTGAGTCCGAACACGACATCGCCGCCACGGTGACCTATGCGGTACAGCGAGGGATCCCGCTCACGCCGCGTGCAGCCGGCACGAACCTTACCGGTTCTGCCATCGGCTCCGGCATCATCTTGGATGTATCGCGTCTCAATCGAATCCTTGAACTGAATCGGGAAGAACGCTGGGCTCGAGTCCAACCGGGCATCGTGTTGGCCGAGCTCAATAAACAAGTGGGGCGTGACGGACTGTTGTTCGGCCCCGATCCTTCCAGTGGCGACATGTGCAAGCTGGGCGGGATGGTAGCGAATAATTCCGCCGGGCCCCACACGATCCGGTATGGAGCGGTCAAAGACAATGTGGAAGCCCTGCGGGTGTGTTTGTCTTCCGGGGAATGGCTGGATGCCCGAGTCTATGGGTTAGATGATCCTCAACTCACGGGACTGCTCGATACCCATGACTCGGTGAAGGCCGTGCTTTCGCTGGTCCAGAACCAAACAGCACTTATCGCGCGCAAGCGACCGACCGTCAGCAAGAACAGTTGTGGTTACAATCTGTTCGGTTTGGTTGACGGGCTAGCTCAAGGACGATTCGATCTTCCCAAGTTGTTCGTCGGCAGCGAAGGTACACTGGGTGTCGTGGCCGAAGCCAGGTTACGGCTTGTCGATAAACCAAAAGCGACCGTGACTGCACTCATGCATTTTCTTCGCTTGGAAGATGTAGGGGAGGCCGTCCCCAAGTTGCTCGAGCTGAAGCCTAGTGCCTTGGAAGTCATGGATGGGAATACGCTCGATCTCATCGGGCGATCCAAACACGGCATTCCTCAGGACGCGGCTGCAACACTCTTAGCTGAACTCGATAGCGATACGGAGGACGATGACTTACATGATCAGGCGGCGCGCATGGCAGCCATCTGTCGCCGATATCGGCTAGCGGCCGATCCCGTTGTCGCCTTCAACCAAGAGCAGCGAGATCAGCTCTGGAAGGCCCGCAAGGCCCTCTATCCGACCCTCTATCGGTTCGATGCGAGGAAGAAACCCATCAACTACGTCGACGACGTCGTGGTTTCGGCAGACCATATCAGCGAGTTGATTCGCTATTTGGAGGAATTTTTTCAAGGGCAGCGTGTGCCGGTCGCCATCTTTGGTCATATCGGGAATGGTAATGCCCACATTGTGCCGCTTCTTGATGTGAACGATCGGCAGGATTTCGACAAGATGGTCCTGGGCTATCACGAAATCCATCAAACGGTCCTAGAGCGATTCAACGGGTCTATCTGCGGTGAGCATGGCGATGGGCGCGTACGGGCGGAGTATGTCCGCAAGATGTTCGGTCCCGAACTCTATGGCATGTTCGAGCAAGTAAAGCGGCTTTTTGATCCATCCGGTGTCCTGAATCCTGGGGTCAAAATCAGCAACCGTCCTTTTACCGAACACATCGATTACACAAGGCTCTCGAAATCCTGTGCAACCTGTGCGAAGTGTAACTCCGTCTGTCCGGTTTACGACGTGTTTCAATCTGAAGACATGAGTTCGCGCGGCTGGTTTGAAATTGTCACGGCCAAAGACTACAGCTATGTGAGTTCGAAGCGGGTGGTAGAGGCCTGTTTGAATTGCAAATCCTGTCGGACGATCTGCCCCGCCGGTGTCGACGTGTCGGAGTTGATTCTCCGGAAGCGAGAGGAATGTCCGAATAGGATCGCTGGGTTGATATTTAAATTACATGCAAGGCCCGCCATATTTGAGCTAATCTTAAAGCTTTTCGCGAAGTTACAATGGGTCTGGGATCGCCCCACCATTCGTCGCATGATCGAGCATCTCGCGCGACCGATTCTCCGAGGCCTCGCGGAATCCGCTCAGCTGCCGTTTGACATGGTGTTGCCTCGGTTAGCTGGGCGGCACCTTCGCGATCGCCATGCAAGATTAGTCACGAAGGAGGGGGACCGTAGATCCTCAGTGGCCTATTTCCACGGATGCGCCGCGAACTATTTCGACGACGGTGTAGGGGATGCGGTCATTGCGGTGCTGCGCAGGCATGGCGTCACCCCGGACCTGCCACCTCAGCGCTGTTCTGGGACACCGATTGACACTTATGGCCACCGTGGATTAGCCAAAGAAGGAGCGAGGGTCAATCTGAAGTCGCTGGGCGGATATGAGACCATCGTCACTGGTTGCGCTTCCTGCACCCTTATGCTCAAAGATTATCCGATGCTCTTTGCCGGGGAACCGGAAGAGGGAGCAGCAGCGGCCATCGCAAAGCGAGTGCAACATGTCTCAGAGTTTGTGGCCCGATCAATGGTTCACCCGCCGGCTTCAGCGGGACAGGGCGGAAACAGGAAAGTGACGTACCATTCCTCGTGTCACCTACGGGCCGCGGGGGTGACCAAGGAACCACGACTGGTACTGAGGGACATCCCCGGAGTCGAATTTGTCGAGATGCAGGATGCTGATCGCTGTGCCGGCGGAGCAGGGACGTATCTCGTGAAGGATTACGACACATCCCAAAAGATCTTCGATCGCAAACGGAGGGCGATTCATCAGAGCGGAGCAGAGGTTGTGGCAACCAGTTGCCCTGCCTGTATGATTCAACTCCGAAATGGCTTGCGGGATAAGGTGGACGTCAAGCATGTTGCCCAGGTACTTCAAGAGGCCTATGAGGCGGCTGAGGAGAAGGACATCCGCACCCGATGAGCTTGCGCAAGGTCGATTGGCTCTTTGTCCTATTCGCCGCGGCGGTAGTGATCGGGGTTTCGCTGCTGCCGACCCCCAAAGATCGGAATCCGTTGATCCCGATGGATGCCGACCACCAGGCGGTCAAAATCGAGAAGGACTGTCTTCAGTGCCATGCTCAAATAGGGAGAAAACCCTTGCCTGAGCGGCATCCCAAGCGGCCAGATTGTTTCCGTTGCCATGCACGCCAGACGTGAAGCGTGATTGGTGATGCGTGACGAGGTAAAGAGTCGGGAGTTAGGAGAAGGAATTCAGAAGCAACTCGTCAGTCCTAAATGTGAACGCTGAGTGCTGATTGCTAACCGCTTGTTGGCGAGATACGAGCGACGAACAGCGAAGAACGAAACAAATGGTCACCGTGTTGCTGTTTGGAATAATGTTGCGGGATGCCGTTGGGGAATCTGAAGTACAAGTGGAGAGTGTCACCCAGACGACCGTCAAGAAACTTATCGAGGCCAATCAGGATCGTCTCGGTGCGGTGCTTCCGTTTCTAGAGAAAAGTGAGGTGCTGATTATGGTGAATAAGAAAGTCGGGACGCAGGATTCAGCCGTGAAGGATGGCGACACCATTAAACTTACACACCAATTCAACCCCGTGTTCGAAGGCGCCCGCTGGCACAACCCGTAACGTGCAACATCCCCGCAACCGCGTGGCCTTCATGGGATCGTTCAGACGAGGAGCCAGGCGACCGATCTTCCCAGACGCAGACTAAGAGAAGATCATTCTCCAGAGAGATCCGATCCACCCTTTGAAGGTCGAAAACCAGGACTCATCCTGCGGTTCCGGAACCGGTTTCTGACGAGTGGGTGCCGGAACTGGTTCCGGTTGAGGTGGCGGTGGAGCTGGGGAAACAGCTTGCGGAGACACAGGAATAGGTGGTGTGATCGCAGTCGGCTGACTCGCGGTTGGGCCCAGGTCTCTCGGTATCGGTGAGATAACAGGCTCCGGGGGCAGAACCGAATCTTGTAATTGACCCTTATACTTGGCGACCATCGCTTCAAGTGTCTCTTGCTCTTTCACAGCGCGTTCGGTCTCGCGGGCCAGCCAGCGATGTTGGCTCTGCAAGACGTTGAGCCTGGCTACCAATACGTCCGTTCTCTCACGAATCTGTTTCTGCCAGAGAGCCTCAGCATCTTTTTCCTTCTGAAGAGCCTCCAGCAATTCCATGGCGTTGTGTTCTTGCTCTAGCTTTACCTCTTGCAGCCTCGCCGCCTGCGCCGTCAATTGATTCACCTCGTCCCTGGTCGTCGTGAGAGCACTCCTGTGTTCCGCGGTTTCCATTTGAACTGCTCGATATGTGCTCTCCTGTACACAGCCGGTCATCGCGATAAGACCGGCACCACACAGGATAATCAGCATTCGTTGGTTGACGTGGCGTCGAACGCGTCGGACGCGTCGGAGCGGTCTACTCAAGCAGATCATGAAGTCGAGTCTGGAGTGGTGATCCCGACCAACGTGATTCTTACGGTGACCGTAAGAGGTCGGGCCCTGTGGGGCGGTACTGTGGCAGAAAGCTTACGAGGATTCAAGCAGGGAGGTCGAGAAGACATTAATTGAGGCTGTCTGTTCTTGCTCGACGTGGGCTCGGCTGTGATACTCGACCGTCAGCTTGCTGTGGCGATTACCGGTCAGTGTGATCGTAATCGTCCCTTCGAGGGTTTCCCAGGTGGCAACATAGTGCAGGTAGCCGATCATCACCGCTACACCCCAGTAATCGGGAAGTGGTTGATAGAGGTCATTTTCCCAGAGGATCTGATCTTGGATCGGCGTCCCGTATGAATCGGTGAGGGCCTGTTTCACCGCGGCATAATAGTCGATAAATTCATTGAGTCGGTTGATCGGACGTTGCAGAAACAGATACTGGCCACGGACGAGTGAGCCGTCGCGGAAATCATAACCTTCCAAGACGCCATGGTCCGCAAGGGTGCGGCTGTAAACCATGGTGCCACTATCGTCCCGCACGAGGTCACCCGTCACCACTCCACGGAGTGCTGTCTGATTCTGGCCTCGGTAGGACTGCGCCGTCATCAAGAAGGTCAAGACTTCTTGGGCTACCAGCACCTGTGTGGTCGCTTCATCGTGGTCATCGAACGGAATGTCGTAGGTGGGAGGAGGCAAAGTGGTAATGGGTTCTGCCAGTCCTTCGTGAGCCAATCCTGGCAGGAGGAGCAACAGGATGACGGCAAGAGAGTCTCGCATCGTGCGTTACCATACGTGCCCCAGTAATTTTAGTTCTATCCTACGAAAGGGCGGGATGTTCTACCTCACGCTGCACCTAACGCCGTCGTTGAGCCTTGGCTGTCGGCAGTGCGGTCAGGGGATTATCAGGCCAGTGGTGCTTGGGATAACGGCCGCGCAGTTCTTTCTTTATCGCGTAATAGGCGTGGGCCCAAAAGCTCACGAGGTCTTTCGTGATTTGGACTGGCCGGCGAGCGGGCGACAGCAAGTGCAACATGACCGGAACCTTACCATCCACCACCCGTGGCGTATCTCGGCAGCCGAACATTTCCTGGAGTCGCACGGCCAGGATAGGGAGCTCGTCTGTCGCGTAGTCAAGACGAACGCTGGATCCGCTCGGTACAATCAGATGTGTAGGGGCCAGCCGCTCCAATTCCCGTTGTTGATCCCAAGAAAGCAGGGCACGCAACGCCGGCGCGATATCGATTCGCTGAATCATGTCGAGAGAGGTCATGCCCTCGAGGTACGGGCCGAGCCACTGTTCCAGCGTACGCAGTAACGACTCATCGGATACATCGGGCCATTGTGAATCGATCCCTTGCGTTCTGCGCAGCAAACGCACGCGCGCACGCCATTGACGAAGCTCTGGTGTCCAGGCGAGCGCGTCGAGCCCCTCTTGACGAATGCCTTCCAACAAAGCGCGAACAATCGAGGAAGGATCCGGCTTCGACAAGGCCTGTTCAGATAGAACCAGTGCGCCCAGGCGACTCTGCTTGATTGCCCGAACGGTGTGTGTCTGCACATCCCACTTCACCGTCTCGATGTGATCGATTTCCTCGGCATACAAGGATTCAATGTCGGCTAATGACAGCGGAATTGCCAGATCGATACGAGCCCACTGCGGGCTATCGTCCAGATCAGTGATCACCAAAAACTTTTCAGAGCCGAGCGGATCGGGTTTCGCGAAGGCTGCACCCCGGCCGTTGGCCAGGAGGTAGCGGGCGTCGTCTCCAGACTGTCGACGGGCGATTCGATCGGGATAGGCCAGGGCGAGCAGTTTGCCAGCGTCATCTGGACCGTCCTTACTGTCAGCTACTTGAAGTGGTGCCAATCGTGAAAGCTGTTGTCGCCACAAGGTTGCTACCTGCTTCACACGTTGGCAGGCCATGACATCGACTATTCCACTGTCCAGGCGACCAGCCTCTCCCTGAAGGATGTCCAGACGGAATCGGAGGTCGGCGTTCTGTCGACCAGCTGTCCGTCGCACTATGTCACGTTCGCTCAATAATGCCGCAACCTTGCAGGCGAGACCGGTGAGGTGCAGCAGGATGGCTTTGATCAGCATGTGGGATAGACGCGGGTGGAGAGGCAATTCAGCCATCTGTTTGCCGTGTAGCGTGATGTGACCGGCTGCGTCCAACGCTCCCAATCGCACTAATAACTCTCTGGCTTGAGCGACCGCACTCGGCGGGGGAGGCGTGAGCCATGAGAGTTCGGAAGGATTGGTCGTTCCCCACAGAGCCAGGTCGAGCAACAACGGCACGAGGTCGGCATCCAGCATCTCCGGGGGTCTCCTCTGTGCCAACGAACGATGTTCGATAGCAGTCCAGAGGCGGTAGCACACGCCTGGTCCGAGCCGGCCCGCTCGTCCCTGTCGTTGCTCGGCGGAGTCCTGTGTCACGCGAATCGTTTCCAGTCTAGACAGACCTGTCCGTGGATCGAATCGAGGCAGGCGGAGCAGACCGGCATCGATCACGACGCGGATTCCCTCAATCGTTAGGCTTGTTTCAGCGATGGACGTCGCCAGCACGATCTTGCGCTGGCCGGCCTGCGTCGGTGCAAGGGCGCGATCCTGCGCCTCCGGCGAGAGATCACCGTGGAGCGGCGCGATCAGGACGGCTGGGCCAAATTCCGCATGGATGAGCCTTCGTTCGACTCGCCGGATTTCTGCCATTCCCGGGAGAAAAACCAGGAGACTGCCATCATCGCGGGCGAGGGATTGCCGGATTGCCCGCTCAACGGCGATCTCAAGAGGGCCTGACAGCGGTTGATCAAGATACCGGATCTCGACGGGAAAAAGCCGGCCCTCGCTCGAAATAACCGGCGCTTTGTTCAACAGATCTGCAACCGGAACCACATCCAACGTGGCCGACATCACCAGGAGCCGGAGATCCGGACGAAAAAGTCGCTGTGCCTCGAGACAGAGTGCGAGTCCTGTGTCCGCCTGCAAGCTCCTCTCGTGAAACTCATCAAAGAGCACAATGCCGTATGCCTGGAGTGAGGGATCCTGCTGCAGCAGGCGCGTCAGAATGCCTTCTGTGACGACTTCTATCCGCGTCTTCGCCCCCACGTTCGTATCCAGCCGCATCCGATACCCGACCGTTGCCCCGACCGGTTCGCCCAGTGTACTAGCCATGCGACGAGCCGCCGCACGGGTGGCGAGTCGGCGCGGTTCGAGCAAAAGGATCCTTCTGCCGTTTAACCAGGGAGCATCGAGCAGAGCTAACGGGACACGAGTTGTTTTTCCTGCGCCGGGTGGGGCCGTGAGGAGCGCACTGGTGCCCTGAGTCAACGCATTGAGGAGGGCGGGCAGCACGTCTTTTATTGGCAATCGCGACATGGTAGGTTTCATACTTGCAGCGCCGACTGTAACAGACCATACCCAACGACGAAAAGGACTGTCAGGCATGCCGGCTTATCACTGGACGAAGACGAAACCCACCGAAGCTGGCTGGTATTGGTTCCGGGGACCAGCACATGAAGCAGATCCGTTCATCGTGCAGGTGGACGAGGCGGGACAGTTTCAGTGGCCGGATGGGGGGTATCAGGAAGTGATGCTGGCAAACGGCGAGTGGGCAGGACCGATCGAACTACCGGAAGAAGAATGAAAGGAGACAGGGAATGATCTTTTGATTTCCTGTGCGACCGAACACTCAGCCAATCAGGATCGGGTGTGATGCCCAGAAGATGCCGCTTTGGGGCTCGGCAGCCGAATCATATAGCGGCCTCCGCTCCCAAACGTCACCAGCACTTGTCCCTGTCGGCTCAGTCGATCGATCTCGAGGAAGACCTGGTTCCAGGTGAGATCGGGGAGACTATTCGCGAGCGTATCGAGATCGCAGCCATGCATCCGTTTCACTTCCCCGAGAATGCGATGGGTGACGGGTGATTGGGAAACCATGTGTGTGCCCTCCCTTTCTTGTCCCGAAGATCACTGCGAAGTCATGCACCAATCCGTACAAATTGTGACTCAACCATCGATCCAGGATAGACGATGGCAAACTCATCGGCTGGCATCGTCTGCTGTGCAAGGTCCCTCAAGTCTTCAGCTGCATCGTCCCCCAGGCCATATGCTCGGCTCGCCAACATTTTCAGGAACACTCCCATTTCGTGTTTGACGGCCCAGCGGTCATGCCGGCTGAGGGCGCCTCGTAATCGATCCAACTCTTCGATATACGGTGTGAAATCGTAGGAGGGATATTTCTTTTTGAGATAGGTCGACAGTCGATGGTCGAGATCATCTGCCCACGTCGGAGGGGAGGACGGTCGTTCAGCTGGTGCCCCTGGAGCGAGCAAAATTATAGGATGGTCAGCGGCCCACCCATGAGCCGCCGGGAGAAGGCAACACAAGACGACTACCAGGACGGAGATCGATATTGGGATGAGAACCAATCGACTGGCGGCGTTCATTGGGACCCCTGTTCCAAAGGATCCACATCAATGAGCTGGTCGCTCGTGATAAAAACCCTGGCGTAGGAGCGTCGGAAACTGCGCTGAGATCCACACACAGGGTGACAGGCAGGAGCGTGTGGAGGAGATCGCAGTCACCGTCACTGGAACGTCAGGCGCCCATGCTACGCCCATCTGTGCCTTTGGTCAACTGCCGCGAAAGGGCCGGGGAAAGCCGGTTCGAAGAGTCTGCTCGTTAGATCGGTCCGAACCTTCAGTCGCGACACGACCATCGATATCTTTGTCGTTCACCGCTCTCTCCGTTGACAGTCTCGTTCTTCACCGCTACCCTGTCGATCGTTATTCTCGACACGTGAACACCACATGGGAATTGACAGTCCATCAGAATAATGAGGACCACCGCAATGTTCAGAAGGATTAACCATGTCAGAACACAAGGCTACGGTTGAGTGGAAGAGGGGAACTGAAACTTTCTCCTACGAGTCCTATAGTCGAGACCATGTTGTGATGTTCGACAGCGGTATTCGAATACCTGGTTCAGCTGCGCCTGCCTACAGGGGAAACCCCGCTCGTGTGGACCCCGAATCGGCGCTCGTTGCGGCCCTCTCTAGCTGTCATATGCTGACGTTTCTGGCCATTGCTGCTAAGAAGCAGCTGGTCGTAGATAGCTATATCGATCAGGCAGTCGGGTTTCTGGAAAAGAACGCCAAGGGCAAACTGGCGGTCACACGGGTCATTCTCCGGCCAAAGGTGACATTTGGTGGAACCATTCTTCCAACCGCGGAACAGCTTGCAGCGCTCCATGAACGAGCTCATGCTGAGTGTTTTATCGCAAATTCCGTGATGACAGAGGTAACGGTCGAAGCTGGGTAAAGCTTCGGATTCTGGCGATGCCCAACTACAGACGCGATTGTGCATCATCGCGCGCGGCTTGACAGATGTCTACGAGGGGGATAGCCTTTTTTGATGAAGATGCGACGATTGACGGCCTCGTGATCTTTCATCTTTTTGGGAGGGCTCCTCATGAATCACAAAAGACGTCTTCATGGCGCCATCGTCGGAATCGTCATCACGGCTGGGATTGCGCTGGGGTACTACGTGAGTATGTATTGGTTGTGGATTCCAGCTGTAATCGGAGTACCGTTAATTCAGAGCGGCTTCACGGGGTTTTGTCCTGTGTACTTTCTGCTCGATCGGCTCCTGCCTTCCGAAGGCGCGATCGATGCGTCTAGCTGCTGCGCAAAATAGGCTTCTAGGACCCAATCTGTCTATTGCAGCCCACCTTTGCTCTGTTGCTATGCACCGGCACGAGTGGCAGGTCAGCCGCATGCCTTCCATGTACCACCGTAACTCGAAAATCCCGCTTGACTCCGCCTTTCTCCACGCTTAGCATCGGGGCGAAATTCGTTCATTTGAGCCGGTACTTCGATGAGGCTTCTGCTCTTCATCTCCTTCTTCTCCATTGGGTTGACCATCACGTCACTGTCGTTCTCTGGGCAAGAGGCCCCAAGCCTTCCCGGAGCGACCGGGTTTCATCAAGAACGCATCATCTATTTGGTTGTTGAATCCAGGACGTGGCGGCCACGCGGAAGGGTGTCATTCGACATCGTTCCGTTGCTGAAGATGAAATTGGCCTCGGCGGGTTTTGTCGTGACGCAGGATCCCGAGGGTCCGCACGAGTTGACATTCAAAGTGGAGTATCGAGAGGAACGTGGGAAGCAGATATCTCTTAACCTCTGGGGCACAGAGATCACCTGCATCATGCTTCTCGATCATCCTGAACAAGGGCGGCTCTTCACGACGAAGATCCATGAATCACCACGGTATGCCGAATTGGTGACGGCTCCTTATGTAGAAGTCGTGGAGCAATTCCAGACAAATCCGTATTTTTATTATATCGGCGACTTAGTTCGAGGACGGATCGACGCTCATCTTGACACCACCGCTGCTCTGATTCAGGCTGTGGAACGACACTTCAATCGTGAACGACACCCTCGCGTCGCGACTCCATTGGACACACTGGAGTCACCGGCTGAGACCTTTCCTGACCTCGACCTCCATTTTGCTACATTGGCGCAGGAGAACGCGATTGACGAACTGGGTCGAATGAAGGACGGCCAGGCGATCGGTCTCCTCAAGACGCTGATGTTCCATTCGGATCCCCGAATGAGGCTCCGTGCCGTCCGTGCGCTTGGAGAATTCAACTGGCCATCGCTTGCGCCGGCCATGACTCGCGTGGTGCGAGCGGATTCCGATGCTGACGTACGTAACGCTGCGGCCGCTGTGCTCACACGGTACGAAGAGCAGTAAACAACCGTTTAGTGTGCTCTACCTAATATTGTTGGTCGTGTTCTGCGTGAACACTTGCGTTCAGAAGCGTGACTTTCTAGAATGGGACATGCTGAACGGGCGGTCGGGCCATTGTTCGGAAGCTCTCACGTCGTGTGCGTTATGCCTGTTTATGTTCTGTCTGATCCCATATCTCCTCGATGTCGCCACCTGTGACGAATTTGATACCGCTCCGTTGCATCAACCGGCTCTAGTGGATGGAGAAAAAGTCGACCTCTCCAAAACCACCACAAGCCCTTCCTCGCATGATCATCAGCTCTCTAGACATATGCCCCTACCCCATCCTGGTGGAGATCGGGAGGGTGGGTTCACTCTTGCTTCATTTGAACCGACGTGTGATTGTTCCATCCCTCTTCTGACCTCTCGACCGCCGCCTGTTTCCTGATCGATCACACTCGTTCCAACAATCGCCGGAGCATTACCCAGGTCTGTTGGGAACGTGTACCGGAGGCAGTCACAAGAGGGACGGTCAAGTTGATCGAACGGGTTAGGGGAGAGCATCCGAGAGGAGCTGCAATTCTTGTCGTCGACGATGCTATCGATAGCTAGAATCGCGAAGTACGATTTTACGCGCTCATCGTTATCGACCCATGTGAGCCGCTGATGGTGTTCAGGCTGTGAGTAAAGCCCGAGAGCATCAGCCCGACACCATCCTCTTGGACCTTGGTTTGCCGGGCAGGGATGGCGTTGTCGTGCTTGAACGATTTAAGGGCAACAAACGGCTGGCGGACATTCCTTGTTGTCGCGGTAACCATTCGAGACTATGAAGTAACGGAGCAATCATCGCGAGAGTATGGAGCGCTCGCGTACCTCCAGAACCCCGTCGAACCAGACAAATTGATCGCCACCATTCGCGGAGTCCTTGAGAAGAAAGAGTAGGTGATGGAGAAGGAGGCACAATGGCTGGGTTTTCGGTGCGGAAGAATCAGCGATTCAAAGAATTAATTCCCATCACGTACCGTGGGAACAGCATCGCCGGTGAAGGGATGCTCAAAGAGCTTTCGTTGAGCGGAGGTTCCATCAAAGGAAACGAGCCTGTATCGGTTGGAATGGCGCTGCGCCTGCGAATATTTGTTCCGGGAGATCCGGAGCCACTAGAGATTGATCGCGCCATTGTGAAATGGGTCAAGGGCATGGAATTCGGGGTGGAACTCAATCCCGAGAACCGGGACGCTGAGCGCATCACAAAACTCGTCGCAGAAAGAGCAAAGAAGCAACACGGCTCACCTTCTCGCCGATCATAAAGAACACGACGTTCGATTACCCAGACACCTGCGGTCTTTTCGTTGGCTGGTATAGGTTTCAACGGTAGCCTCTGGGGACTGGAATGGTAAGGATCGTCACTGTGGGACCACAGGGGAGGCCGTATGCCTATTACTGGCGTGCCTTGCTCCGATCTTCCCGAGCGGTCTGTCTTGGCATGCTGGTAGTGCCGTGGCTCGTCGCGACGGTGGCGTTTCCACAAGGTCGTTTTACCGATGTGTTGGTGTCGGTAATTGATAACAAGGTGGTCGCAGTCACAGGGATTGGGCAATCTGAGATCGACTTGTCGGTAGGGGAGACGGTAGTTAGCATGAAGGGAAATGGATTGACTGCGCTGGTCATCACGACGACCAGGCTATTGGGATTCTCTTCTCAACTCCGGCGCTGGAGTGAACAGCCACTCACGACAGATGAGCATGTCAACAAATCACACGTTCTTCGAGAACTGTCCCTTGTTGCCACGGATCAGCATGTATATGGATTTCAGGAAACCATGGCTCATTGGACCGGGGAAGCCCTCAGCGGGTCTGAGCGAGTTCAGGAGGTACGTGGACAGGGCCATGTGGCGCTGGCCGTGACGACGGACCGGTTGATCGGATTTTCTGCCTTCATGAGCGGGTTTCACACGATGTCGCTTGAGGCGGACGAACGGGTACAGGGAATTGAACACACCGGGGATGCCTACGTTGTGAGGACAAGCCGCCGCACGGTGATCTTACGGAGCAGGATCGCTGGCTGGGCCGATATGAACTAGCAAACGGCGTTAGCGCTTGTGCTGGTGCTCCGGTACCAGTGAGCGGGTCACTGGTACCGGCGTCCCGAGCTGAATGACTTCAGCGTGTGCGCTTGTTATGCTTCTCGCGGAAGATTCTTTGGCTCTGATTGTTTTCTCGATTCTGGATGCGCGCTTGTTCACGTGCGCTCACATGACCATTAGCTCCGGCGCGCGCTTCAGCCCGATCGACGCGGGCTTGACCCCGTTCCAGATTCGAGGCTTCTTTGTTGGTCAGCTGGCCTGATTGAACGCCTTGCTCGATGCGGTTCTGTTGATTGATATTGCGCTGGACGTCGGCCTGCATGCGCTGTGAAGAGGCTGAGTTGGGATTGCCGGTCACGGCGTTGTGCTTTGCCCGATTAATGGCTTCCGACTCCTGATTCTGCGCCCGCTGAATTCTGGCGGCTTCTTGTGGCGACAAGTTTCCATTCTTCAGAGCATTGGATTCCATCTTGTCGATTCGAGTCTCTCCCCTCTCCAATCGCGCCGCCTCACCGGTGGACAACTGGCCCGATTTCAATCCCTGCTCAATGCGATTTTCCTGGTTAATGTCGCGCTGTACCTCCGTGCCCGTAGTCTGGGCAAGGACGCCAGTAGCGAATGGGGCAGACAAGATGACTGCGATGGCGGTCAGACGGACTGTCATGGGTACCTCCTCCTCTGGTTAAGAGCTCTCCATAGGCATCGTGATAGCTCTGAAAATTCTACAACGTAACCTCTGTTGAGGCTATTACTATTTGTTACTCTACTCAACGGGCAGACATGCGGGGCGTTGACAAGGATATGATCTGAAACCCCAACGACTTAGATGAGGAGAACGGGAAGGGGATATTCCCCCGGGATTTTCCCATTGATAGAATAGACTACCGGTGTGGGCCCCCCGCTAGGGGGAGTCGGTGACATCTGAAATCGCGGGTTCGTTGGATTATGTTAAGGAGCATTTTGGCATGAAGGCGGCAGAGCTGCTGGTTCGTTGTCTGGAGAACGAAGGTGTCCAACTGGTTTTCGGGCTGCCAGGCGAGGAAACGCTCGAACTGATGGATGCGCTGCAAGCTTCTCGCATTCGCTTCATCGAGACTCGGCATGAACAGGGGGCATCGTTCATGGCCGACGTTTATGGACGACTTAGCGGAAAGGCCGGAGTCTGCCTCTCTACATTGGGACCCGGTGCGACCAATCTCTTGACCGGTGTCGTCGATGCCAACTTGGATCGCGCCCCGCTGGTTGCGATTACCGGGCAAGCTTCGTTGAACCGGCGCCACAAGGAGTCCCACCAATCCATCGATGTCATCTCGATGTTTAAACCCGTCACCAAATGGAATGCCTCGCTTCCGAAGGCAGAAGTCATTCCTGAAGCGGTTCGGAAGGCGTTCAAAATTGCTCAGGCAGAAAAACCGGGTGCAACCCATCTGGAGTTGCCGGAAGACGTGGCGGACGAACCGATCGGCGGCAATGAGAAATTGGAACCCTTGTTCGTCCAGGGACCTATCCTGCCGGAACCCTCACCCAATCAAGTTGCTCGTGCCGTTGAAACGATCGAGAGAGCGCAGCATCCTGTGCTGTTGGTCGGGAACGGCGTAATTCGAGGAAGGGCACACGAGGAAGTCCGACGGTTCGCCCGGCGATTGCAGATTCCCGTCCTGCACACGTTTATGGCTAAGGGTGCTCTGCCGGATAGTGATCCCCTCTCTCTGTACACCATCGGTCTCCAAGCCCGCGATTACGCAGCGGTCGTCATGGACCAGGCCGACGTGGTCGTCGCGCTCGGCTATGATTTTGTAGAGTATGCACCCTGTTTCTGGAATTCCAATCGCACCAAGCGTATCGTGCACGTCGATGTGTCGCCTGCCGAAGTCGACGAACACTATATCGTCGAGGTAGGCGTATTGGGAGATATTCGACTGTCGTTAGACCACATTGCAGAGGGTTTAACGCCGTTCCCCTCCGCATGGGCACAAAGCGCCAGGAGAATCGTCCTAGACGGATTTGAAGCGGAATCGAGCGGTGAGGCATCCTGGCCGGTGAAGCCGCAATATCTTATGAGAGAGCTGCGCGCAGTACTCCAGCCTGACGATCAGGTCATCTGCGATGTCGGGGCTCATAAGCTATGGATGGCCCGAATGTTTTCCTGCGAGGTTCCCAACTCTTGCATCATTTCGAACGGCTTTGCCGCGATGGGGATTGGCGTGCCAGGTGCCATTGCGGCGAAATTGCTCCATCCCGAGCGGCGCGTGGTCGCAGTGACGGGAGACGGCGGGTTTCTCATGAACTCGCAGGAGTTAGAGACGGCCGTGCGGTTGCGTCTGCCACTGGTCATTTTGGTGTGGCGGGATGATGGGTATGGCGTGATCCGTTGGAAACAGATGGTCCGCTTCGGCCGGACTGCCTCCGTGGACTTCGGCAACCCTGATTTTGTTCGCTATGCGCAAAGCTTTGGGGCCGCTGGGTATCGGGTGACAGAACCATCCGAGCTTCGACCTATCCTCATCGAAGCGCTAAAAAGCGCAGTGACGGCAATCATCGATTGTCCGGTTGACTATGGAGAGAATCTCCGGCTGACGGAGCGCTTACATTCCCTTCCACATTAAATCAGAACGGTCTCCGGCCCCGATCTGTCGCTTGACTCAGAGGAACACACACCATTGATCGGTTAGTCGACCACCAACCGAAGACCGCGAGAATACCGGGCGCTTCTCCCAGGGCCGCTCGGATCGCCAGGGTCAGCCCGGTGGCAAGAGAAGATAGATACCGATTGCCAGGATCGGAGCTCCTACGTACATGGCTTTTTTCCCGAACACGTCGTACAAGCCATAACAGAGGATCACCCATATCAACGTGTAATAAATCTGGGCGATGCCCCGGTAAGTGCCTCCCGCCCCTTCTGCAAGGGCGAAGGTGGGGAACCACACGGTGAGTGCGACCAGGAGACTGAACACGAGTTTCATCACGCTCCTCCTTTGAACGGGTGGGAATGCTTTCTTCAGCAAAGAAGGGTGATTCCATGCAGATACGCCCTCACGGCAAGACCGTACCGTGAGGGCGTCATGGTGTTCCTGAACGACTCAAACGTATAGGGTGAAGGAAGGCTACCCCGGCTGCATTCGCGGCCTCGCTCTAAGGCAATACCGCGTATCCTGCACTTTCTCGACTTATCTGTCAACACGAGGCACTGCCTGATCAGACTTGACGGCGTCTATTATTTTGACAAGGCCCCCTCATGATGCACATGCCAGAAAGACTTCGGTTGTAGCGTACCTAGGATGGAGGTGCGCCCTGCCACAGCATATCGTATCCCAGCTCTTTTGTATCGGAGCACATAGCCGCCAACGCAGCGAACTTCTTACGAAAGACTTCATTGGCATGAGATCGTTCGTGATCCTCGAACGACCGCCAATAGGTGGCAATGACATAATGGTCGTCAGCGGTTCTGGAAGCCGAGAGCGAGCCTTCATTCGACACGAAGCCGGAAAATTTGAATACCTGCCCGGCAAGGAATCCACCTTTGTTGCCCCCATAGGTTTCTTTGACAACACTGCATAACTCCCCGACGGCTAGTTCGACATCTTCGAACGTGACTCCGGGCTTGAGCGTCACGGTGTTGAAGAGCATTTTGGCACCGAAGGGCACGGTAATTGGACCGAACATGTCATCCTCCTGGAAGGAGCGCCCAGCCAAGGCAGGAGCGCGGCATCGATCAACCAATGCGTGTCAACAGTACACACTATACCATTGAAAACCGAAGGGAGGGACCTTTACCTTGATCGAGACAATCCGGGACAGGAGGCAAAGGGACTGCGTCGTCGTTTCGCCAGCCGAGGAAAGGAGCTTCCCCCATGGAATTTAAGACGGTGACAATGAACGCACAGAAAGCCATCGCCCTTGTGGCACACGATAACAAAAAGCCGGATCTGCTCGCGTGGGCCAAGTTCAATCACCATCTCTTGGCCCAACACCGTCTGATGGCGACCGGTACAACCGGCCTGCTACTCGAATCGGAATTGAAGCTACCAGTCATTCGCCTGCAGAGTGGTCCGTTGGGAGGAGACCAACAGATCGGCGCGAAAATCACGGAGGGGGAAATCGAATTTCTGATTTTCTTCTGGGACCCCCTTGAACCGCAGCCCCACGATCCTGACGTGAAGGCGTTGCTGCGCATTGCCGTCGTCTGGAATATTCCCATCGCTTGCAATCGCGCCTCGGCAGACTTCATGATCTCCTCATCGCTGATGCCGACGGAATATGTCCGTCTGGTACCAGACTATGAAGGGTATCGCTCGCGCCGCTTGCCACCTCCGTCCGCTTAATCGCTGTCGCATGTTCCGTCACCGACCCGGCCGGGGCCCAGGTCTTTCTCTGTCGTCATCATGGCAACTGGTTGGAGGCAGGAGACGTCCCCGGCTGCAATCCAGTGTTGAGGGTATATGCGACCGCAAATGAGACGGCCGCGCAGAAGCTCAGGTAGAAGCTGGGAGCGTGGGTGTTACCACTCCACCCGATCAAAACGGTCGCTACAAGCGGCGCCGTTCCTCCGAAGAGGGCTGAGGCGATGTTATAGCCAAGCGAGAGACCAGTATAGCGGTGTCGTGTGGGGAACAGCTCAGCGGTTGCAGCAAAGAATGGTCCCATGTAACACGAGACCATGATGGTTAACAGGACCTGCGCCGCGGCCATGTAGGGTAGGTCAGCGCTCGTCAACCAGAGGAACAGCGGGTAGGAGAAGATCGTGAGCCCGCCAGCTCCACCGAGCAGTAGCGGTTTGTGTCCGACCATGTCTGAACACCGGCCTGCCACCGGAATCAACAGGGCCAGAAGAGTCATGCAGCCTGTATTAAGGGCGAGGACTGCGCCGAGTGAGATTGTCGTCACCGTTACGAGATATGTCGTCAGAAAAACATACAGCAAGTAAAAGGCCACGCCGTGAAGCCAGACAAGACCGATCAGTTTCCCGAGCGGAGCACGATGATCTACGACCACGTCTCGGAGAGGAGAAGTCGAGAGGACCCCAGACTGACGAACTAACTCGAAGGCGGGCGACTCCTTCGCTCTTGTGCGTAAGTACCACCCCGCCACGGCAATCAGGCCACCCAGAACGAAGGGGACCCGCCACCCCCAGTGATGGAGGGAATCTTGTGGAAGGCTCAAGGCGAACAAGGCACCAATCCCGGACCCCAAGAGGGCACCGACCTGGGCACTGAACCCCGCCCAGCTTCCGACATAGCCTCGTTGCGATGGTCCGGCATGTTCCACGAGGAAGGTGACCGAGCCGGTAAACTCTCCGCCGACGGACAGTCCCTGAAGAAACCGGCAGAGCGTCAAGGCCAGCGGCGCAGCGATGCCGATCATCTCATAGGTCGGCAGGACCCCGACCAGACAGGTGGGGATGGCCATTAACAGGACCGACCAGGCCAAGGCGTCGCGCCGACCGAGGGTGTCGCCCCAGTATCCGAACAAGATGGCTCCAACAGGGCGTGCCAGGAACCCGATCGCAAAGACTCCAAAGGCGGTGATGAGGGAAAGGGAAGGATGTTCCGACGGAAAGAACAAGACGGCAAAGATAGGGGCGAAATATCCGTACAGGGCAAAGTCGTACCATTCGAGGACATTGCCGATTGCGCCGGCGAGGAGAGTCCTGTTGATGATTGGGACGGTGCTTCTGTTCATGCGATGATGGAACTAGGGTGCGGCAGAACCGTACAGTTATACAAGCCTTATCTTGAACCCACCTCGTCCGATTCGACATGACTTCCGTAGAAATAGATTCAGTGAGGTGCGGTCACCGCTTTTGTTTGACGAAGTTGACACCGATTCCCTGCCCAAGTAGCCTGACTCCGCTTTTGTGCTCAGACGACTCTTCAGGGCGGACGGAAGTGAAGAATGGAAAGTCTTCATCAGCTTGAACTTGTCATACTTTTGCTTGCAGTGGTCTTGGCCCTGACGACGATCGCTCAGAAGGTCATGATTCCCTATCCGATCCTTCTCGTCATTGGCGGACTGATCTTGGGAATCATACCGGGGCTTCCCACCCTGGCGTTGAGCCCGGATCTCGTCTTTTTGGTCTTCCTCCCGCCGATCCTCTGGGCTGCTGCTTATTTCACGTCTTGGCGCGAGTTTCGCGACAACCTCAGACCAATCTCATTGTTGGCAGTGGGGCTCGTGCTGGTCACGACAGCGGCAGTCGCAGCGGTTGCGCACGCGATGTTGCCCGGTATCGGATGGGCAGAAGCCGTTGCGTTGGGTGCCATTATCTCTCCACCGGATGCCGTGTCGGCGACAACGATCGGACGACGTTTGCGTGTGCCACGTCGTGTCGTTACGATTTTAGAAGGGGAAAGTATGGTGAACGACGCCACGGCTCTCGTATTGTACCGTGCAGCTGTCAGTGTAGCGGTCGGAGGAAGCTTTACGCTCGGGCAGGCGTTTCTTCAGTTTATCGTAGCCGCCGTGGTCGGTGTCGCCATCGGTATTGCTGTCGGAATGGCAACACGCTGGGCGCTTTGTGCGACAGACGACAGTTTTACACAGATCGCCATCACGTTACTGGCGCCGTATTTCGCCTGGGTGCTGGGCGAATCGACCCATGCCTCTGCGGTGCTCGCATGCGTCGCAGGCAGCTTGCATGTCCGTCACCATTTTAGTGCAGCCGTCGCACCGACCACGCGTCTGCAGGCGCGTGTCGTGTGGAATCTCCTGGTTTTCCTGTTGAACGGGGTTATTTTCATCCTGATCGGTCTGCAGCTTGGTGCATTAAGCAAAGCCGTTGCCCCAGGCCAATTTGGGTCGGTGCTGATCGCCGGTACCTTCATAAGTCTTACCGCGGTTATGGTCCGTCTAGGATGGGTTCCCTTGGCGGCCGTGATTCCTCGGCTGATGAGTCCCTCACTGCGGAAGCGCGACCCTATGCCGCCTTGGTCGAACCTTCTCCTGATCGGCTGGACCGGCATGAGAGGAATTGTCACGCTGGCAGCTGCTCTAGCCTTGCCGGTCGCAACATCGGTCGGAACGCCGTTTCCATTCCGGGCCGAGATCATCTTGATCAGTTTTACGGTCATTTTGGTCACGCTGGTGCTGCAGGGACTCTCCCTCGCCCCACTAATCCGGATGCTGCACCTCGACGAAGACCGTGGCCTCGAGCGAGAGGAAATGCTGGCACGAGAGCAGGCGGCTACGGCGGCCCTAGGCCGATTGGAGACGTTGGCAGCGGAGGAGGGGCTCACGGGAGATCATCTCAGTCGGCTTCGCATGTATTACGGCCGACAGAAGGAACGATTTGCGCAATCCAGTCCTGTCGACTCGGACTGTTCTCTTGAGACCGGTGAAGCCTTCCGCCAGCTACGACATGAGACATTAACGGCGGAACGGTTGGCCTTGATTGCCCTTCGCAATGACGGCACGATCAGTGACGAGGTTCTCCATCGCCTGGAACATGAACTCGATATTGAGGCGCTTCGACACGGGATCGGTGAACGACGCCCGACCAGGTGATGTCGGCTCCGGCGGGCGGGGTATGAAAGAAATGGAAGGACACGTGAACCCTGTAATCCAGGAGGAACGGACAGGCTGTGGAATTGCCAGTGTGGCGACGGGAGTCGGCGTATGTTACCGGCTGGTGCAACGGGTAGCGCATCGATTAGGCATGTTCTCAGAAGATCCGCGACTGTGGTCTCAAACCGGTTACGTGCGTCGATTACTTCGGCACTTCAGTATTCGGGTAGCAGGGGTTGAGGTGCGGTTTGTGTCATGGCAGACCCTGCCGCATCTCGCGCTGCTGGCGATCAAATGGCATACAGTGCACGGGTGCGAGTCCTGGCATTGGGTGGTTTTCTGGCGGGGGGCGAAGGGGGCCGTCGAGCTCGACCCTAACCCCTCGCTTCAAAGCCATCGACGTAGAGACTTCGGTCGCATGCACCCGCGATGGTTCATCCCCCTTACAAAGACCGCGCGCTCACCGGAGACGACTTGCGTGGGGGCCCGGAGGGTGGGGAAGAGGACGCAGTGATAAATAGTGTTCACGGACGGGGCAGAGCGCTCGATCAGACGGTCGCATCGGAATGGATTCCCTCATGATCTAATTGGATTCACGTTCATTGCTTCATTCCTCCTATCTCCTTTAGAAATCTCGGGAAATTCTTATCAACTGCTCGGCGCGTGTTTTGCTTGCTCCTTAGGAACAACGGACGAGCACAGCCGTTCAACCAATCAAGATTCGATGGAGGATTATGATGGGGATACGAATCCTGGTGGCCGACGACGACCCCGATATCGTCATGGGTCTGTCGGAACGACTGCGCTGGTTGGGCCATGAGGTAGTCGTGGCCGGTGATGGGCAGGCCGCAGTGACGGCAGTGGAGTCACACGCGATCGATCTAGTCTTCCTCGATATCGGGATGCCCCGGTTGGGCGGAATCGAGGCCCTCAAGCGAATCAGGAAACGGTGGCCCAACCTGCCGGTGGTTATCCTGACGGCGTACGGCACGATTCGGTTGGCCGTCGAAGCGATGAAGGAAGGCGCCATCGACTTCATCACGAAACCGTTCGAATCGACGCAACTGGATGCGGTCGTGGCTACGGCCCTGGAACGAAGCGAACTCAAGGGAGAGGTCATGCAGCTCTTGGGAGAGATTAGCCACGACGTGAAGAATATGCTGATGCCGCTCGTCACGGGAACGGATCTCCTCGCGGAGGAAATCACCGACCTGTTCAAGGCGCTGCCCGAGATGGAATCCTCCCGCACCCAACAGAGCCACCATGTGTGTGAGGAAGTCATCCGGATGTTGCGCAACTCGTCCCAACGAATTCAGGACCGAATGAAGAGCATCGCCGATTATGTGGCGGTCACCAGCGCACCTCAAAAATTCGAGTCATGTCAAATCGACAAGATCGCCGCGAGCGTCGTCAAATCATTGCATGTGCTGGTGAAACAGAAACAGCTGGCGCTCAGACTCGTAGGGTTGGACACGCTGCCAGCGATCATGGCTGACGAAAATCGGCTCTATTCGGCCCTCTACAATCTCGTGCACAACGCCATTCCCGAAGTACCGGCGGGTGGCTCGATCACGATCCGCGGGTCTCACGATCGGGGCGAACAGTTCATCGCGCTCACCGTCCAAGATACCGGGAAAGGGATGCCGCCGGAGGTGAGAGACAATTTGTTTACGAAGCGGCTCATCAGCCGAAAATCAGGCGGCACGGGATTGGGCACAAAGATCGTAAAAGATGCGGTCGATTCGCACGGCGGACAGATCACGGTCGACAGCCAAGTAGGGAAGGGCACGACCTTTCACATCCGATTGCCGATCCATCAGTCAGTACCCGCTCAGAAACCCGAGTGCTCTGTCCGAGCTGAGAATAGGGCAGGATGGTAACAAGGTTGCCGGAATGTGTGCATGGATGGAGCCCTCTTTTGAGATGCGGAAGCGGAACGGTATCTTAGTGGGACCAGACCCGCTCTGGCTCTTGTTGGAACGGATAGACGTGGAGCATCCAGCCGAAGACTTGTGAGTAGAATTTCCCGTTTGCTGCTTCGCATTCTTCCTTTGTTGCAATCGATCCCTTAAATCCAAATCGTGTCCAATCGGCCGAGGCTGTGATTCCATTTCGGGGAAAACAGAGGTTCACGTGAGCATGCCACTGCCCTATGCTCAGAGGAACACGCTTGTCCAATCGCTCTTCGCTCATTCCCTTTGGCGCCGTATACATCGCGCCTTCGAGCTCATAGCCGTCTGCCGTCTTCTTGTACAGCAGCGACGTTGTTCAGCCGGATTGAAACGGAAGGCAGCTTTGAATCCTCTCCACTTACTGGTGAAATGGTAGTGGGGTTGTTTGACTTCCGGGTGAAATGGCTCGAACCCGTCCTCGATCGCAACGCGATAGTCCTGATATTTGACGAGTGCCTCTCGGAGCGTCCGTACGATGCTCGCCGCACGGGCTTCGTCTCCGCCAGCCAGAGGGCGGCGAGTCGTCCACTTCATAGGAGGCCCCATCCGCTGGTGTGTCTCGGTCATCGCCTCTGTCGCGCCCTGCTCGTGATGATGTTCTTCCGTCATTTCATGCTGATGAGGTCCCTGCATGTCCTCCTCTGCTCCTGATATCTGTATCATGCTGGTGCCGTGCCACAACCAGACGACCGATGCTATGAGGAACCAATATGCCATCCTAGAGCTCAATTCGTTGATACGCAGGCGTGGCCAGATCCTGACTGTCGAGATTCCAATCGATCACCAAGACGGTCGACCGAGTGGACGGCACCGAAAGAAGTCGCCGTCCGTCTTTCACCACCACACTGACGGCTTGGGTAAAATTGAGCGTCGTGTCTCGTCCGGTTCCATTGCCGACAAAAAGAGGCAGGCCTGTCTTGCGAGTGCACCGTTCCCATTCGCCGTTCGGACCATGGAGCCCCGGCGCCCAGGCGGAAGATGAGACGAGGATTCGTGCTCCCTGAGTTCGGAGACTCTCGGCGATCCCGATTAAGAAGGCATACGCGCAGATAAAGAGGCCGACACGATCGAATGGAACGATGGGAACCGGCGTCGCCTGTTTTCCCGGCGTTGACCATGACTCCGATCCGACTTGCAGCCTGTTGATCTTCCGGCGCGTTCCGACGATCGCGCCGGCCGGTCCAATAACAAACAACGAGTTGTACAGGATGTTCATCCGTCGATCCCGCTCGGGACACGACACGAACAGTGCAATCCGACATCGGGCGGCGAGGCGGCACACGCTCATCATCCATGCGTCCGGCTGGGGCACGATCCAGTCCGTACCGATCCGGTGGGCAAAAGTATAACCGCAAACAGCGTGTTCAGGCCTGATGATCCACGTAGCTCCTGCTCCCGCAGCTGTCGTGATGGCCGTTTCAATCAGCCGCCGGTTGTGCGTCAGATCACCCGGAAGGAGTGCGAGATGAAGCAAGGCCACTCGCAACATATGCGTCGACATCGCTCAGCATTCTCCCGTCTGGGTAGCTATCCTGGAAGGATTATAGGAGGAATCGTCCCTGGGGACCGTACCGGTTGGCCCTTCATTTCTTATCCTTGGAGGGGCTTTCAATAGGCTGTTTGGACGGTGCTTTGCCTGTGACTTTCTTAAAGGTGTCCGCGATGGCAGGGCCGATTTTCGGAATTTCCTTCTCTACGTTCTGCTCCGCGCTCTTCAACCCGCGGCCGAGATCGTCAACAGTAATTCCTTTGCTTCCTTCGGTCTTCTGACTCTCGGCTGATGCGGTCCCAGATCCTACCAGGAAACACCAACACAACACTGCAAGACTGCCGACCATGTTTCTTCGACGCATAAGCCTCTCCGCAACTGTTTCCACTATATCATGGGAGTGACTCAGGACGAGGGCATGGTGTCGGAAACGGGTTGATGAAACGGATTCTTCGGATCGGCAACATTGGGGAGAAGCTCACACGAAACGCGGCAATCTATCTTGGACGATCCAAAGGAGTGTGCTATCGTGGCGTCTCACAACGTGGTCGAAGCTGTTTGGTGGAAGGTCGTGGTCCATGTCCTATGATATGCGGGTAATTCCGATCAGCGAGTTTTTGCGCACGGATGTGTCCGGAGAGATTGATCTCCCGGCAACCCGCGCCGTCTTGAAAGAACTGCTGGACATCTGTGCTCGCAGTAACATCTACCACATCCTGATCGACGGCCGAGAAGCACGTTCGCGCTCCAGCACGGTCGATGTGTGGACGCTCGCCAACGATCTGGGCTCTCTCGGTATGAGCCCACAACATCGGATCGCGATACTCAATCGTCCCAAAGACGACTTTGACCGCGGGGCTTTCCTCGAGATATGCGCCACCAACCGCGGGTATCAACTCCGTGCCTTCCGCGACTTCGAGAATGCATTCACCTGGTTGACTTCCGGAGAACCGTCCTGACGTGGTTCGCCACGAAGTCGATTTACCTGATGGTGCGCGTCGGTCCGATGCTCGACCATTTGCTTTCCCGGTACCGACATCTCCCACGCTCATCTTCTAGAACATCTCCAACACAGCACCCACACCTCCGGTTCGCATCGCTATTGCCGTGCGAACGACGTGGCGCAGATCGCTTCAGCGGACATCCTCTGAGACGGAGGCTTCATCACCCGCACAGTCGATGATGTATTGCGGTCGGGCAGGTGGAACCTGATCCATCTGTCGCACGTGGCAAGGCGGGATGTCTTCGCTCAGTCGCTTCAGGAGCCTGAGGACCTTCATGGCCGGAGGAACGTCGCAGATCCACACGTGCATACCGGATTCTAGGTCGTCTCCATGTCGCTGTACGCGAAAACCGGGGTGTTCTATAAAATAAGCGGAAAGAAACCCTGTTATCGCCTGGACGACCCAGGGATGCGCCTGGACATAGCGATAGGTGGTCCGCAATTCAACTACCTGCATACCCTGTTCAACATCCATGGCAATCCAGCTGCACTGCACGGTATGGCGGTCGCACTGTAACAAGTCTCGGATCTATTTGAAACAGGCTCCTGGGCAGATGGCAGTCTCTAGACAAGCAGGCACCGCCTGAGTCAGGATGCGTAACAGAGACTCACATGGCGTTGACCACCTACAACAAGATTTCTCTTCCCTCTTTCATGTACGGCACGGCCTGGAAGAAGGAAGCCACGGCAAAGCTGGTCGTCCTCGCGGTCGAGACAGGCTTCACGGCCATTGACACGGCCAATCAGTTGATCCATTACCAAGAAGCCCTGGTCGGCGAGGCGCTCCAAACCCTTGCCGAACAGGGTATCTCGCGCGAGAAGCTGTTTCTGCAAACGAAATTCACACCGGCCAATGGGCAAGATCATCGTACCCCCTATGACGCCTCGGCTGATCTCACCACGCAAGTCCAGCAGTCTTTTCGGAGTTCATTGGACCATCTGCACACTGAGTATGTGGATTCGTATGTCTTGCACGGTCCGTATTCTCGTCGTGGGTTGGGCACAGAGGATTGGGAGGTCTGGAAAGCCATCGAAGCACTCTACGAATCAGGAAAGACCAGGATCATCGGCATCAGCAATGTATCGGCCGAGCAACTCGGACAACTTTGCGTTCAAGCACGACATAAGCCCATGGTGGTGCAAAACCGGTGTTATGCCGCGTTCGGATGGGATAAAGACGTGCGTGAGATCTGTCGCGCCCATCACATCATCTATCAAGGATTTTCTCTGTTGACCGCCAACCGTGAGGTGTTTGTCGATCCAACTGTGCGAACGATTGCCGGACGGCACGGGACCGGTGTCGCTCAAGTCATTTTTCGATTTGCCATGCAGATCGGGATGCTGCCATTGACCGGGACGACGAACGTGCATCATATGACAGAAGACCTTCAAGCTGCACAGCTCATGCTCACAGACGCCGAGGTTCAGCACATCGAAACGATCGGTCTGTAGTCACGCTTCCTCTACGTTCCAGCATCCGAAGACCGCCACCACGGGCAGACACCAGCCAGTCTATGGAGTAAAGAAAACGCTCGGCTCGTTGACAGGATTCTCCAAACTCAGTAGCCTGGCCCAGATTCCACACCTCGTTGTGCAGGTTCTACCACCGTTCGCAGGAGGAGGAAACTATGCCATCGTTCATGCAGGCCCATGCGACAAAGACGTATGCGCTGATGCGCATTGTCACCGGGTTCTTGTTTCTTTGGCATGGCACACAAAAATTGTTGAGCGTGCCGATGCCCCCACCGCCCCAGATTCCGACGTTTGTCATTGCGATCGCCGGTCCGATTGAGTTGGTAGGTGGGACCCTCGTGATGATCGGGCTCTTTGCCGGCTGGGCAGCCTTTGTTTGCAGCGGGCTGATGGCCTCCGCCTACTGGATGGCTCATGGCACCCACGCTCTCCTGCCCATTCAAAATATGGGCGAACTGGCCGCTCTGTATTGCTTTGTCTTCTTGTATATTTCAGCGCACGGATCGGGGATTTGGAGTGTGGACGCGGTGAGAAAAGCCAATTAGACCCGAGGCAACGAGTGGCACGCGGGGAGCCCGACCAGCGATTCCATCGGTGATGTTCCCATGAACGGACATGTGATTCCAAAGAGCGGCTTCGACTAGTCGGCACGTTTGACGTACACGTCGACAAGCCCTCCCTTTACCGCCAGACCAAGGGACACTCCGCCCTCGAAGGCTTGATGGGTCCAGTTGATGCCGTTGAGGCTTGACCATTCCTGATAAATGTATAGGCTCTGGGTGAGCTGAACCTGGCCGGTCGCTTCTCCCGGTTTGAGAAACAGCGGCCCTTTGACCGTGAAATGAATCGGAATGGGTTTCCCTGCCGGGATATAGAGGACGTAGTTCTTATCCGCCGGCTCTGGTTTTCCAATCTCCACTAGCGGGATACGCTCGAGTAGACCGTCAGGCGGTCCTCCCCATGATGCACAGCCAGTGATGGCAAGTATGCACAATCCAAGTACGAAACGGGATGTGGCGGTCATTCGTCCTCTCCTTTTCATTGATTCGTTATCCCACCTGCCGTTCACCGTCTGCGGGGATCGGGTGCCGATACTACAAATTCAGGGACACGGATGCAATCAAGGCTTCTGACAAGTAGATGAAATTACGAAGGTGATGTAGCGGGGGCGAATACGTAGCGGTCTGACTGTGGCTCCGGGTACATGAGCCCGTGAACGGATCCCCTTACTTTGAGAGGAAGCCCATGTCCAAAAGATCTCTTGTCGGTACCGGACAGGTTGGATCCGAAGTCCGCGCGCTAGAGACTGGGCGACGCAGTGTGGTGGGGAACAGGGCCGAGATGCTCGACGAAATGCTGCAGTATTTGGAGCGCGCTCGGGTTGACACGGATGAACTCCACTCCGAAGCTGTGGTCTTTGATCCATCGGACCGGGGCCAGTTCGACTTCAATGGCACGGGCACGAGGTTCAGTGGCCAGCAACATGGTGAGTTGCAGGTAGTCCCCCTTGGCGACCGACACGTCGCTCGTAATCGCAGCACCACCCAGCGACAGATTGTCGATACGGCCTTCTCCGCGCACCGAGTCGCCGGAGAACGTAACGTTTCCGCTGATAGAAAATCTCTCAAATTTCCGTTGCTCCATATCTGATCGTCAGCATACCAAGATCCTCAGAATCAGCAAGCATATTGCACCTGCCGGTCCCATAAGGCGCCCTTCGTAGGGAGTCACCAACACTGCTTGCACGAAGAGATTCGGAGAGATCGAGAGTGAGAATGCTACGAGGCAGAGGTTTCGATGCCGTTGATGGCACCGATGCGACGGTACTTGTTTTCGCGCTGAGCCAGAAGCTGATCCGTTGACAGTTCTGAGAGAGTGAAGAGGTGATTCGTCAGGGCTTTAGCCACACGTTCAGTCACAGCTTTAGGATCCCGATGGGCTCCGCCGAGGGGTTCGGGAATGAGGTCATCGGCGATACGAAGATCCTTCAGATCTTGAGCAGTCATCTTCAGGGCAGAGGCGGCATCGGGTACCTTCGCCGGATCATCCCACAGAATGGCTGCACATCCCTCCGGTGAAATCACGGAATATACGGAATTTTCCAGCATCAACACCCGGTCCGACACACCTAAGGCCAGCGCCCCGCCGCTACCGCCTTCTCCGATCACCACCGAAATGATCGGGACCGTCAACCGCGACATGACCAACAGATTACGCGCGATCGCTTCGGCTTGGCCTCGTTCTTCGGCGCCGATCCCGGGATAGGCACCGGGCGTATCAATAAACGTGATAATTGGGCGCCCAAACTTCTCGGCCATACGCATCAGCCGAAGCGCTTTTCTATAGCCTTCCGGATTCGGCATTCCGAAGTTTCGCTGCATCCGTTCCTTCAATGTCCGGCCTTTCTGGTGGCCGATGACCATCACGGATCGATCATTGAACCGTGCAAAGCCGCCGACAATGGCCCGGTCATCGCCGAATGAACGATCGCCATGGAACTCGAGAAAATCCCGACACAGATCGCTAATATAGTCCAAGGTGCTGGGCCGCTGGGGATGGCGCGCAAGCTGCGTGCGCTGCCAGGCGGTGAGACGGCCGTACAGTTCATGTTCGATCTGTGCGAGTTTGGTGCGTAGCTTACGGATTTCATCCTGGGGGGCCGGCTTGCCAGATGGAGCCGCTGCGAGCTTTTCGATCTTTTCTTCGATCTCGCGGATCGGCTTCTCGAATTCGAGATAATCGCGCATAGACATCAGTGGGAAATCTTCGGTTAGCTAGGGGACGGGGTGGTCGACATCACACCCCGGCCATAATCATTTAGGATAGCAAAGAGAGGGCCCCTTTGCCTAGCACTTCTTCAACATCAGCCACGAAGTGTTCATTGGCGGTCACACTGACATTGGGAAGCGGGGCGGTGTCGGCCTCCATCGTCTGGTCCATGAGGACCGTCAATGCAACCGAGGTGGCGCCCGGGTGCCGGAGCAATACGTCCCGCAACCGCGGCAATTGATCCTTTGCCTCCGGTCGATCACTCAGACGGATCAGGACGCGTTTGATGGTCTGACTCTGCACATCGGTCAGCGGTTCAATTTTGCTGCCACGGAGTTTGGTGCCCTTGTCACCACGGTCGATCGTACCGGTCAGTCGGACAATCCGCTCCGGCGCAATCAATGCCCCCGCCGCCTTATAGAGGTCGGGAAATGCGATCACTTCAACCGTCCCCTGCAAGTCTTCGAGGGTTAAATAGGCCATCCGGTCGCCCTTCTTGGTGAGCATCGCCCTGACGGTCGTAATGATGCCACAGAGTTTCACCTCCTTGCCATCGGACATCTCAGCCAACCCAACGGTTGATGAAGTCGAAAGCGCTCTAATCGTCGCTTCATACCGGGTAAGCGGATGGGCCGTGATGTAGAAGCCGGTCAATTCACGTTCGTATTTGAGCCGTTGACCTTGGTCCCACTCTGGAATCTCCGGAAGAGTGGGGAGGCCTGCATGAGATTCCCTCTCATGGCCCGGCAGGGCTGCTGCGAAGATGCTGGTTTGCCCGAGATCACGCTCGCGCTGCGCCGCTGCCCCGTCCTCGACCGCGTGGTCGAGGACCGCCATGAATTGAGAACGTTTGGCGCCAGTCGAATCGAAAGCACCGGCTTTGATCAAGCCTTCCAGCATCCGCTTGTTCACCTTTCGGAGATCCACTCGGCGGCAGAAATCGAAGAAGGAGGTGAAGGGCCCTCCCTCGTTTCGAATGGCGATGACGGACTCAACGGCGCCTTCACCGACGTTCTTAATGGCTGCCAGTCCGAACCGGATTGTCCCATCGACGACGGCGAAATTCTTCTGGCTGTCGTTTACGTCGGGCCCCAGAACCTTGATGCCGAGTTCCCGACATTCCGTGAAGTACCCCATAATCTTGTCAGTGTTGCCCATGTCAGTGGTCATGAGCGACGCCATGAACTCGGTCGGATAGTGAGCCTTCAGGTAGGCAGTGTGATAACAGACGACTGCATAGGCGGCAGCATGTGATTTGTTGAAACCATATCCTGCGAACTTCTGGATGAGTTCGTAGAGTTTCTCGGCCTTTTTGTCGGGAATTTTGTTTTTCTTCGCACCCTCCAGAAATTTGACGCGCAGCTTTTCCATCTCCTCCGGCTTCTTTTTTCCCATCGCGCGACGAAGAATATCGGCTTGCCCCAACGAGAAGCCGGCAACCTTGTTCGCGATTGCCATGACCTGCTCCTGATAGACGATGACCCCATAGGTGTCCTTCAGGATCGGTGCAAGCTCCGGCGTTTCGTACACAATGGGAATCTTTCCCTGCTTCCGTTTGATGAAATCGGGGATCAAGTCCATCGGGCCCGGTCGATACAGGGCGATGATTGCGATGATGTCTTCAAAGCGATCCGGCTTCAGGCCGGTGAGGAGATCCCGCATGCCCGAACTCTCGAGCTGGAACAATCCGGTCGTTTTGCCTGAGGCGAGGAGGGCGAACGTTTTGGGATCGTCGAAAGGAAGTCGGTCAACCACCAGCGGTGGTTCGCTCGGTCGGCTATCGTTGACCAGCATTTCGGCACGTCGGATCATCGTGAGCGTCTTGAGTCCCAGGAAATCGAACTTCACCAGGCCGATTTTTTCGACATCACCCATGGAGTACTGCGTCACGATTTCATCATTCGTCCCTTTGTAGAGCGGGACGTGATTGGTCAACGGCTCATCGGAGATGACGATGCCGGCTGCGTGAGTGGACGCATGACGAGCCAAGCCTTCCAGCGATTGTGCGACCGACATCAGCTCTTTGACTTTCGGGTCGGTTTCGACCAGATCGCGAAGTCGAGGCTCCGTGTCGAGGGCCTGCTGTAAGGTGACGTTCAACTGGCTCGGCACCAACTTAGCGACTTTGTCGGCTTCGGCATACGGCATTTCCAAGACGCGGCCCACATCACGGATCGCGGCCTTCGCGCCCAAGGTGCCGAAGGTAATGATCTGTGCGACATGGTCCGACCCGTATTTTTCGACGACATAGTTGATCACTTCCCCGCGCCGGTCCATGCAGAAGTCCATGTCGATATCTGGGAGCGACACGCGTTCCGGGTTCAGGAACCGCTCGAAGAGCAGACTATACACGAGGGGGTCCAGGTCCGTGATGTGCAGCGCGTAGGCGACCAAACTGCCTGCGGCAGAGCCCCGGCCAGGTCCAACGGGAATACCACGTGAGCGAGCGAACCGGATGATGTCCCATACGATGAGGAAATAACCAGCGAACCCCATTGAACAGATGACCATCAGCTCCTCGCGCAAGCGAAGCTCGTAGGTCGTTGGGGGAATCGTGCTGGGACATTCCTTCAATCGCGCATTCAATCCGTCGACGGCGAGATGCTCAAGATAGGACTCGCGGTCTTTAAACCCTTCGGGAATCCTGTACTGAGGAAGGTAGGTTTTGTTCAGTGCCAGCGTGAGATCGCAATGGTTGGCGATTTTGCAGGTATTGGACACCGCGCCGGGAAATTCCTGAAATGCTGAGACGATCTCCTCGGTCGATTTCACATACAACTGATCAGTATCAAATTTCAGCCGATTCGGGTCGCTGATGGTCTTACCGGTTTGAAGGCACAACATCAGGTCGTGCGGGCGGGAGTCCTCCTTTTTAAGATAATGGCAGTCATTTGTGCCGGCCAAGGGGATGCCGAGTTTCTTGTGGAGTTCGATCAATCCGGCGTTGGCGACACGCTGATGTTCGAGGCCGTTGGCTTGGACCTCCAGATAAAAGTGGTCCTTTCCGAAAATCTCCCGAAACTCGCCCGCGACCGCTGTGGCCCCCTCCAGATCCTTCTGGCCGATCAGGTAGGGGATTTCACCGCTCAAACAGCCGGAGAGGGCGATCAGTCCTTCACAGTGCTCCTTGAGAATTTCTTTATCCATCCGTGGTTTATAATAGAATCCCTCAAGGTATGCTTTGCTGACAAGCTTGATGAGATTTTGATAGCCGGTGAGGTTCCGCGCCAACAAAATCAAATGGTAGTAATCATTATGCGCGAGTTGAGTGCTGTCCTTCGTGAACCGGCTGCCGGGGGCCATATAGGCTTCGCAGCCGATGATCGGTTTCACCCCGGCGTCTTTGGCTTTGCGATAGAACTCGATCGCCCCGAACATATTACCGTGATCGGTAATGGCGACAGCTGGTTGGCCAAATGCCTTCACCTGTCGGATCAACGGATCGATCTGATTCGCGCCGTCGAGGAGGCTGAACTGGGTATGCAGGTGAAGATGGACGAATTGCGATACCACCGGGAGATGAACCTCGTGCCGGATTCTAGTCAGTGACGAGCAATCAAGTCAATGTAACCGGAGGAAAACCTATAACCGTTCGCCGTACTTGCGGTAGTGTTCTTTTTTGGCTTCCGTAATCCACTTATCCCGCTTAATCCGATCGGGAGCAGTCTCGAGTTTATCGGCGATCCGTTTCATGTCGGACGCGTCCCATGTTGCAATTTTCCGGAACGTGAAGATTCCCATTTTATTGAGCACACGTTCAAACGTCGGCCCGATTCCTCGGATCCTCTTCAAATCATCCTTTGTGGAGTCCTTTGCCGATTTCGTCTGCCCGATCTGCAACGTGAGTTGATGGCCGACCTGGCGGCTGGGACGGGGTGCCACGCCACCCTCGGTTCGAATCCGTAGTGCGGCGCGCACCTCAACCAGCCGTTTCCGGAGGCGGTTGATCTCTTCTTCTCTTTCCTCCACGGCCTTGGTGCGGCTCGTCAGTTCGGCTCGCAAGGTTTCCAGCTCGCGCAGTTGCTGTTTCAGGGCTCGAATCTGGCGATCTTTTCCGTCAAGAACCTCTTGTTGCTGTGCCAGATTTACCTCAAGGTTTCGGAACCTGGCGAGCTGCTCCTCATACCCCGCACACTCCTTCGCGTGTCGTTCAGCGGTCGTCGCATATCGTTGCCTCCATTCCTCCACTTCATCGGCTTGTGCCTGCAATCGCTGTTGCAGCGGCTCAAGACCGCGAATCGTCTCGTCGCGACGCGCAAGTTCCTGTTCGAGGGTTTGTAGTGCGGCCCGGTGGTGAGTGTCCTTTTCACTGAGTTGGACTTCAAGCCAATGTACTCGTCCCTGTGCCGGCTCGAGTTCTTGGATCCGCACGCGCAGAGGGTCTAACGCGGCAACCTCGGCTTCCAGCTCCGCGATCCGGTGCTGCTGTTGACCCAACTCCTGTGCCATGCGGGCCACCTCTTGCTGAGCTTCCTGATGCGCGACGGTGAGGTGTGTGACCTGATTTGACTGTTCTGTCGCTTCGGCTTCACTGCGGTTTGCCTGTTGGTGCCAGGCGGTCAACTCAGATTCCACGGCTGAGAGGCGTTGGGCTTTCGTGGCCAGTTCCTCTTGCAACGCACTGAGACGCTCATTTCGAATGGACAGGTCTTTTTGTGCAGTCCGGGCGACGGCTTCCGCGGCAGCCACCCTATTTTCTAATGTCTGGATTGCCGACGTTTTCACTTTCACTTCATACTGCAGGGCGTCGAAGGCCTGCTCCTTTTTGCGAAGCATGGTGCTGAGTTCGCCAAACTCCCGCTCGAGAGACAGAGTCGACAGATTGCGGACGAGCCATCCAATGATCCCTCCAATCGCCGCAGCAATGATCAGGCACCCCACCATCTGGCTGATAAGCGCGGTCATAGGTCAGCCCCCCCTTTCACACGCAACTCGATCCGACGGTTATTATGGAGTCCCGCCTTGGTCTTCTCGGAGGACACGGGTTGGGTTGCGCCGTATCCTACGGCGGTAAATCGGTTAGTCAACCCTCGGGTGATGAAATACTGTCGCACCGCTTCGGCTCGGCGACGGCTGAGCTGGATGTTATAGTCGACCGCCCCGTAGCCGTCGGTGTGCCCGGCGATTTCGATGACCGCTTTGGGTTCGCGACGGAGAAGCGGAATCAGCTTCTCTAACGTGGCACGGCCCCGTGGGTTAATTTTGGTGCTATTCGACTCGAAGGCAATGCCAGATTGTTTCAAGACGCGGTCCAACCTGGCCTGAAGCGACGGTGACGAGGACGCGATCGGTGCGACCAAGACATGATTCTCAAGTTCCAAGCCCGACGCGGTGAGCGGGGCAGCCTCGCTCAACAGTGCCGATTTTGCGCGCTCAGTTTCGACCCTACCGCTCAAAACCAGCGAGTGGCCGTCGATAATGACGGAACCATGTTCGTTCATGTGGCCTAAGACAGGGAGAACGGCTGGCACCGCAGTCAACCAGGGTGCGGCACCGACATTAGGATCGATGACCAGCTCGTCGACGATGCGAACATGCCGTTGACCATACAGCTCTTGCGCTCGCGTCAGGATCTGAGCTTTTGCTGCCTCAGTCGGTAGCGACCCACGAAATGTCAACGTTCCTGCCTCCAAGCGGACATAGAGGGTCGCCGCTGCCAACGAACGGCTTGCTGCAGGGGGAGGCAAGTGACGAGGCAGACACACGAAGGCAAGGATCGTGAGCGCCAAGGCGCCTGCGGCAAGGATCGCTCCACGTGCCATTGTGCGACTCTCAGGCAGAACAAACCGGCGAGGACGTGAGGACCCTATCATATTCAGCAAAACCATGCCAGCCGGGATTTTCTGACCCGCCGGTTCTCTCTGACCTCGGTCCAGGAGTTGACGGCATCGAGAATTTTGCGTGGAGAGTTTTTTCTCCATCACCGCTCGGCGGGACCGTCGTAGCCGATTCGCTCTGCCCTATATCCTTACTTGAAGTCCATCGTCTCCTTTGCTATTCTGCGCTCGCTTCGCGCAGCGCTCGTTTTTTTCATTCACGCACCGATGAAGGAGTGCACATGGCCGCCATCCAGCGGGCCCTGATCAGCGTGTCAGATAAGACGGGAGTGGTGGACATGGCCAAAGGGCTGGAGGCCCTTGGAGCCGAGATTTTGTCTACGGGCGGAACGGCGAAAACGCTCCGTGAGGCGAGGATCAAGGTGACAGACGTCGCTGCTTACACGGGATTCCCTGAGATGCTGGATGGCCGGGTGAAGACACTCCATCCCAAAATTCATGGAGGCCTCCTTGGCCGTCGGAGTCTACCTGCACATGTCGATCAGATGAAGCAACATGCCATCGGCCCGATCGACGTCGTGGTCGTCAATCTCTATCCTTTCGAAGCCACGATCGCAAAACCCCACTGTACCTTCGATGAGGCGATTGAGAATATTGATATCGGTGGACCGTCGATGCTCCGATCCGCCGCCAAAAATCACGACGATGTGCTGGTTGTAGTCGATCCAGCGGATTATGCACGAGTGCTTCACGCCATCAAAACCGGGATCGCGACACGTGCGCTTCGTCGAGAACTCGCCATGAAAGTATTTCAACATACTGCTCGGTATGACGGATTGATCGCGGGATATCTGGAAAAACAAGTACAGGGAGAAACGGTGAAATTTCCGAAGATCCTGTCCCTCCAGTACGAATTGGTCGAGCCGCTTCGGTACGGAGAGAATCCGCATCAGCAAGGAGCCTTCTATCGAGAGCTGTATTCAAATGAACCGTCTGTCTCGCGAGGAAAGATTCTACATGGCAAGGCGATGTCTTATAATAATTTTCTCGACGCGAACTCCGCGCTCGAGCTGGCAAAGGAGTTCGACGAGACGGCGGTGGCCATCATCAAACACAACAATCCCTGCGGGGCGGCGCTGGGCGACACGTCCGTCGAGGCCTATGTCAAAGCGCGTGAAACCGATCCGGTGTCCGCCTTCGGCGGAGTCATTGCGTTCAATCGACCGGTCGATTTAGCTGCTGCCAAAGAAATCACCTCGACGTTTGTAGAAGTCGTGATCGCGCCCGGATTCACAGAAGAGGCTCTGGCGGAGCTCAAACGAAAAAAGGATCTGCGATTGCTCGATATCGGCCCACTGACGAAAGGGAGGCAGGAAGGGTACGACCTCATGAAACTCGTGGGTGGCTTGATCGTGCAGGATCGCGACCTGGGAGGTCTGACGGATCTCCGTGCGCTTCATGTCCCGACTGTTCGCAAACCGACCGACGAAGAGTACGCTGCTTGTGCCTTCGCCTGGAAGGTCTGCAAGCATGTGAAGTCGAATGCCATCATCTATGCGAAGCCCGGACAGACCGTAGGGATCGGTGCCGGCCAAATGAGCCGGGTTGATTCCGTCAAGCTCGCGGCAATGAAAGCGCACCTGCCGGTGAAGGGATGCGTGATGGCGTCGGATGCCTTCTTTCCGTTCCGCGACGGACTGGATGCCGCTGCGCAAGCCGGGATTACCGCGGTGATTCAGCCAGGGGGATCAATCCGCGACGCCGAAATCATCAAGGCGGCTGATGAACATGGCCTGGCCATGATCATGACAGGCATGAGACATTTTAGGCATTGATATTCGCTCCAGCTTTATAGTCGACCGTTCGGTATTCCCGCCTCATCGATAAGGTTCACATGTGAAGATTCTTGTTATTGGTAGCGGCGGACGCGAGCATGCCATCGTGTGGAAACTTGCCCAAAGCCCACGAGCGCCCCAACTGTATTGCGCACCGGGCAACGCCGGGATCGAGACGCTGGCCACCTGCGTCCCTCTCAAAGCCGACGACATCGCCGGCCTCAAACGGTTCGTTCAAGAAGAGGGGATCGATCTGACCGTGGTCGGGCCGGAAATGCCGCTCGCACTCGGGATTGCCGACGAATTCCGAAAGGCGAAGTTGAAGATCTTCGCGCCGACGCGCCATGCGGCCCGGATCGAAGCGAGCAAGAGCTTTTCCAAGGATGTCATGGTGACCGCCAAGATTCCGACGGCACGCGCCAAGAGTTTCGACAAGATGGCGGATGCGCTGGCGTACCTGGATCTGCACGAGCTCCCGGTCGTGATCAAGGCTGACGGGCTTGCGCAGGGCAAAGGGGTCATCATCGCGACGACGCGTGAAGAGGCCAAGCAGGCCGTCGCGGATTCGATGGAACGAGCGGTGTTCGGCCAGGCTGGACAACGTGTGTTGATTGAGCAGTTTCTTGATGGGGAAGAACTGACGATCATGGCTTTCACCGATGGCGAGACCGTCGTACCCATGTTGCCTGCACAGGATCACAAACGGGTCGGTGACAGGGACACTGGTTTGAACACTGGCGGCATGGGGTCTTACTGTCCAGCTCCGCTCGGCACTCGTGCCCTCTGCGAGATGGTTACGTGCGAGGTGTTGCGGCCCATCGTGGATGCACTCGCGCGACTGGGCTGTCCGTTTCAAGGTGTCCTGTATGCCGGGCTGATGATCGTGAAGGGCGTTCCCTACGTGTTGGAATTCAACGCGCGGATGGGCGACCCCGAAACGCAGGTCGTGCTGCCTTTATTGAAGACGGACTTGGTTGATGTGATCGAAGCCGTAGTCGATCATCGACTCGATCAACTCACGGTGGACTGGCAGGACGAGTCGGCTGTGTGTGTGGTCATGACATCGAAGGGCTACCCCGGACCCTATCAGCAGGGATTCGTGATTCATGGCTTGCCGAGTGCGGAAGGGGCGACAGGGATGGTGTTTCACGCCGGAACCGCGCGCCGGGGAACTGACATTGTTACAGCCGGCGGGCGGGTGTTGGGCGTAACCGGACGTGGCAAGACCATCGTTGCTGCACAGCAAGAAGCGTATCGCCTTGTGAAAAGCATCACGTTCGATGGCTGCCATTACCGAACCGACATCGCGCATCGAGCCCTTCGCCCAAGAGACGATCGGTATTGACTGGCTTGCATCTCTCCATGGCTGCAATCGTCCGTTATGATCCACCTGAATTCACGGCTCTGTGCGCCCGCGTCCGAACTATCCTTCGACGAGGTGGGATCGTCGCAATCCCCACGGAAACTTCTTACGGGTTAGGTGTCGATCCCTTCGATTCCGCCGCACTCAGCCGCCTTACGAAAGTCAAAGGCCGTGCGGAGCACAAGCCGATCCTTCTCCTCATCGGTGCAGACGACCAACTGTATCCTCTTGTCGAATCAATTCCTCCGGCAGCGACCGCCCTGATGGAGGCATTCTGGCCAGGCCCTCTGACAATTGTATTCCCCGCACGGGCCGACCTGCATACACTTATCACGGCGGGAACAGGGACGGTTGGAGTGCGCTGGACATCGTTGACTGCTCTCGCAGACATTCTTCGAGTGGTGGGGCCGGTTACAGGAACGAGTGCCAACCGATCGGGGGAGAGCGCGGCTCGAACTGCTCAAGAGGTAGAGCAAACCTTTGGTGACGAGATCGATTTAATTATCGACGCCGGATTGACGCCGGGTGGCTTGCCATCGACCGTCATTCAGGTCGAGGGGCGGCCACAGATTGTGCGCGAAGGAACGATCTCGCGCGCCCGTATCCGAGAGGCGTTGTGCGAGAGAGGATTTTTCCTCAACGAAGGGCAGATGTGATATACAACATCGGTGGCGTGGTTTCCCGTATGGGGCGGAAAGGAGGAGAACTATGGGAGATGGTCGGGGGTGGAATAACTGGTTAAGGCTCTGTGCCGTGGCAGGACTAGGCTTGATCGTCGCAGGATGTGATTACTGGCCGCCGGCGTTGCAAGCGCAGATCGAGCAGCTACGGTCGGAGGTGCAAGCGGCGACGGCCGAACGCGCGCAGTTGCAAAATCAAGTGACAGCTTTGACGAAGGTGAAGGATGACCTGCAGGCGCAGGTCGATGATTTGAGTCGGGCAAATCGCGAGAAGACGTCCATGATCAACAGCCTGCAAAGTAGTCTCGCGGCGGCGCAGGAGCGCTTGGCCAAGCAGGCCAAGCCGGCACCGGCAAAAAGTTCGACCGCCAAGGCACAAACCAAATCATCGTCAAAGGTTGCCGCCAAGGCTCCGGCGAAGAAGAAGACAACAACGACACACTAGCGACGAAGCCGGTCACCTCCTACTTCGCGGTAGTTGAGGTCGGGGTCGTGGGTTCTGAAGACGGGGAGGGAGAACTCGACGGACTGGTTGAGGATGATGAGGAGGGTGAAGAGGCCGGCGTTGTTGATGCCGATGAACCTGCTGGAGTCTCTTTCTTCTCAGCAGCTCCCTTTTCAGCTGTCGCCGCTGCCGCAGGCTCACTGCCGGCGGGAGGCTTGAGCTTGTCCGAGTAATCGGTCACATACCACCCGCTGCCTTTGAACATAATCGCCGGCGAAGAAATCAGTCGTGTGGCGGACTTCCCGCACCGTTCACAGGTCGCAATTGGGTCGTCTTTGATACTCTGTTTCCGTTCGAACCGATAGCCACAGCCATCGCACACATATTCATAGATCGGCACGAAATATTCCTCCTCGTGAGTCTGGTACGGAGACGCCCCCCCCGGCATTGACTGACCCTTACGTCAATTTGGCAAAGGCTGCCTCCAAACGATCCATCCCTCGACGGATAATGTCCATTCCCGTGGCATACGACATCCGAAGATGATGGGAGCTTCCAAAGGGCTCGCCTGGGACTACGGCAACCCTGGCGTCGTGAAGCAGGTAGTTGGCCAAATCCGTCGGGGTCTTGACTGTGCCGCCCGGTCCCTGTCGACCGAGTACTCCCTGCACGTTGGGAAATGCATAGAAGGCACCGGTCGGCATCGAGCACCGCACGCCGGGCATCGCATTGAGTCGTTCCACCATCACGCGCCGACGTTGATCGAATTCCGCCACCATCTTTTCCGTGAAAGATCCGCCGAGCCGCAGTGCCGCCACGGCAGCTTTCTGTGAAATCGAACAAGGGTTCGACGTACTCTGACTTTGGATGTTGGCCATAGCGGTGAGCAGGTGTTTAGGACCAGCGGCAAACCCGATGCGCCAGCCCGTCATCGCATAGGCCTTTGACACACCATTGATCACGACGGTGCGAGCGGCCACATCCGGCCCCAATGATGCGATACTCACATGGCGTACCCCGTCGTACAACACCTTCTCATAGATCTCATCGGAAACGATCACAATGTCTCGTCTGATGGCGATGGCGGCAATCCGTTCCAACGTCGCCCGATCGTATGTGGCCCCTGTGGGGTTGCACGGACTATTTACAATGATCGCTTTGGTCCGCGGCGTGATGCAGCGCTCCAGTTCATCGGCATGGATCGTATAGCCTTCTTCCTCTCGCGTCGATAATAGGACAGGGGTCGCGTCGTTCAGGAGCACCTGATCAGAATAGGATACCCAGTAGGGAACGGGGATAATCACTTCGTCGCCGGCTTCGAGCAATGCCTCGGCGAGATTGTAAAGAGAATGTTTCGCTCCGCACGAGACCAAAATCTGCGCTTTCTCGTAGCGTAGCCCTTGTTCAACGAGCAGTTTCTCGGCAATCGCCGCGCGCAACTCGTCGGTTCCGGACGACGGTGTGTATTTGGTGAATCCGGACCGAATGGCTGCCTCTGCAGCCGCTTTGACCGGTTCCGGCGTGTCGAAATCCGGCTCGCCCGAAGAAAAATCGATCACGTCGATGCCCTGGGCGGCCATAGCCTTGGCAGTCGCCGCCATCGCAAGGGTAGGGGAGGGGGCGATACGTCCGGCCCGAGCTGCCAGCTTCATGGTTTGAGACTCCTGATCCGTTTTTGGAGTCGCCGTGCGACTTCTGGATGAAGAAATTCGGTCAGAGAGCCGCCGTGGTTAGCGACATCCTTAATGATAGTCGATGAGAGATAGGAATATTCCTCGCTCGGCATTAAGAAAACTGTTTCGACCTTCTTGGCCAACTTACGGTTAATGAGCGCCATTTGAAACTCGTGCTCGAAATCAGAGATTGCGCGAAGACCTCGAATGATGGCATGCGCGCCCGACCGTTCGACATAATCGACCAGGAGTCCTTCGAACGCCGTTACTTCGACTTGACCCAAGTCCTTCATCACCAGCTTCACCATCTCCAATCGCTCATCCAAGTCGAAGAGGGGATACTTGGACGGATTCGGCGCAACGGCGACCACCACTTTATCAAACACGCGCAGGCTGCGCGTAATGATATCGGTATGGCCGTGGGTGATCGGATCAAAAGTGCCCGGGTAAATGCCGATTTTCATGATGACTCACTGCTGGGTCTCATTCTGGTAGAGAGAGAGCACGGTATCGCCATAGTCATAGCGACGTGTCAGCCTCGCGGGCCCTATTCGTTCAGGAGATTCGTCTAGCGAAGCGTGCTCGACGACGATTACCGCGTCAGGGCTTAGCAGCCCTGCTCGTCCGAGGCCAGCAAGCACGTCGAGCTCCTTTCGCGCGGCATAAGGAGGATCCGCGAACACCACATTATACGGGCCGTCCCATCGATCACGTCGTTGGAGAAAGGCGTCGGCCAGCCCGACCCACACCCGCGCACGTTCCGCGAGATGGCACGCATGAAGATTTTTGCGAAGCAACGCCGCGGTGCTGGGGCTCGCCTCAACAAAGGTCACCGACACCGCGCCCCGACTCAACGCTTCGATCCCGACCGCTCCAGTACCGGCATACAGGTCCAAGAAGCGCCCCCCCGTTACACGCGTCCCAAGTATCGAAAAAAGGGCTTCGCGAACCTTGTCTGAGGTGGGACGGAGAGAAGTCCCTCGCGGTCCACTCAAGCGCCGACCTCGATGGGACCCAGCAATGACTCGCATCGTTTCAGATGAGGGCTGACTCTAGAGCGATTGACTGTAACACAGCGTTTTTGCAGGGGTCAAGCGAAGACACGCGGTTGCCGATCGAGTAAGGCTACACTACGACCCGGTGATCTCTCCGCATGATTAGGGAAATACCAGGAAAGTCGCTTCGGTGCTTTGACGATATCGACGAAGGATGGCTATAATGCCGCGCCGGTGGGCTGTGTGGCTTCTGTCGCAGTTTTGGGATCAGAGCGATGCTCCGATGAGAACCACAGACTATCCCGAGGAGCGTCGCGGTGCGTGTTAGCGCGTTGCGACCGGTTGAGGATCCCGTGCGGCGAGACTCTTCCGCCGGTTGTTGGAAATCGTACGGTCTATGATAGCGCCGCAGTTAATGCACTTCCACGCGTAGAAGATGAGGAAGAAGTCGGAGAAGCGTTCCAGCATCATGAGGCCTTTGCACTTCGGGCATTCCATCGAATCCTCCCTGGTAGTTACGTGCACAGCTGTCGGCGGAACCAAGCAAGACCTGCACCAAATTGTCGCAATACGTAATTTCAACATGTTAGGTGCTACGTATTTGTCAGAAGGCGGTTCCTAGGACTCTGGCCTCTAGTACAAAAACGTTCGAACTGTCGAAATTTGTGCGCGAAAGGCCGTCATGGGTAGCAGCAAACAACGAGTCGGGATTGCCCACTGGCCAGAAGCCGAACGTCCCCGAGAACGATTGCTCGCCCACGGGGCAAGTTCCCTCAGCGATGCTCAACTTCTAGCCATTCTCCTTCGTGTCGGCCGTCAGCGATCCTCGGCGTTGCAGATCGGCCTCGAAGTGCTAGACCGTCTCAATGGGCTTTCAGGACTCGCACATTGCGGGATTGAGGAGCTCTGTGCCATTCCGGGAGTCGGCACAGCCAAAGCAGCGCAGCTGAAAGCGGCGATCGAACTCGGCAAGCGTGTGCTCGCTGCTCCGTTGGCCACGGGGACGAAGATTACGTCGAGTCGCGACCTGTTTCATCACTACCATCCCAGCCTTCGAGATCTCCGTCATGAGATTTTTAAAGTGGTCCTCTTAGACGCCAAACACGCGATTCTCCGGGATGCGACGGTGTCGAAGGGCAGCCTTACGCTGAGCATTGTTCATCCACGGGAAGTGTTCAATCTTGCCGTACGAGAATCCGCTGCCGCCGTCATTTTTCTCCATAACCATCCCAGTGGTGATCCGACGCCCAGCCCAGAAGATCGTACCTTGACGTCCCGGCTCGTGGCCGCAGGGGAAGTACTCGGAATTCGAGTCTTAGATCACCTCATTGTGGGCGACGGCCGCTATGTGAGTTTTGCTGATCAGGGAAGGCTCACGTGTCCTACCACAGGTCCTGAAGTTCAGAAGGAGTGATCTTGATGTAATCCATCTATGCAGTAACTGGACGAGTCTCTTGCCTTCCGGTTAGACGAAGGAGGATCTCATGAATGAGCAACGTGCGGAGTCCCTCAGAAATGTGGCTGTGGTGGCGAGTGCCGGAGCTGGGAAAACCTCGCTTGTTGAAGCCATTCTCTTTACGACGGGGACCATTCCGGTTCTTGGAGCCGTGGCGCAAGGGAACACGGCCTCCGATTTTGAGCCGGAAGAGATTCATCGGCGGACTTCTATTAGTACAAGCCTGCTTCGCTGTTCTTGGCAACAGACCACTCTGAACCTGATCGATCCACCCGGCGCACTCAACCTCCTCGGCGAATCCCTTATGGCATTGCAGGCGGTTGATGCCGTGATCATCGTCGTCGGAACTTCCGGGGTTCGGAGCGAACTCGCGAAAGTGTGGGCTCGCGTCAAAGAATTGCGGCTGCCGTGTCTCATCTTTGCGAACGAGTTCGACAAGGAGAGTGTCTCGCTCGAGGACCTCATAGCCCTGTGCCGCCGTAGCTTCGATTCACCAGTGCTTCCTCTTACATTACCAATTGTCACGGGGGGTCAACTCGTAGGGGTGATTGATCTGCTAGCCCAGGTCCAGGTGCTCTCTCAAACAGAGTCTCCAAAAGCTCAACAGACTCCGATCCCAGAATCGTTGCAACAGGAAGTAGGAGAGACTCGTAAACGGCTCCAGGAAGCGGTCGCGGAAGCCGACGATCGGTTATTGGAACAGTATTGTTCGGCCGGAGAATTATCCCAGGAGGATCTGCTGAACGGGCTCCGGTCTGCGGTCCACGCTGGGCAGCTGCTTCCACTGTTCTGTGGGTCTGCACTCAGAAACATCGGCATTGTCCCGCTGCTCAACGCCGTCGCTGGTCTGTTGCCATCTCCGGTTGAACGGGCAACGCGCGCCCCCTTGGAAGCCGTCAATCCGGAGACTGGTGAAGTGGTACGGCGGCAGGCCGGTGCAGGGGATCCCTTGTCCGCTATCGTATTCAAGACGATTATTGATCCCTTCATCGGGCGACTCTCTTACGTACGGGTCCTTTCAGGCACCTTGCAGGCCGACTCTATTGTATTTAACGCAACCCGTGCGATGAAGGAAAAAGGGGGGCACCTCTATACGCTCGTGGGCAAGAAACACACGGCCATCCCTTTTGCCAAGGCCGGAGAAATCATCGCACTCGGGAAACTGAAAGATACGCAAACCGGGGATACGCTGTGTGAAGAAACGGCTCCCATCTGCTATAGTAGCGTGGCTTTACCCAAGCCCGTCATGTCGTTTGCGATTGAACCAAAGGCCAAGGCGGACGTTGACAAGGTCAGTTTGGGTCTCCACAAGCTGATTGAAGAAGATCCAACGCTTGAATTCCATCGCAATGCCGACACCAAGGAAATGGTCCTCAGTGGGTTAGGTCAACTCCATATCGACATCGCCCTCGAAAAGCTCCATCGCAAGTACGGGGCGGACGTCGTGCTGCACACACCCAAGATTCCCTATCGTGAAACGATTCGGGGGACGGCTCAGGCTCAAGGGAAGTATAAAAAGCAGACGGGTGGCCATGGCCAATATGGCGATTGCTGGCTCGAACTTGCGCCGCTTCCACGCGGAGCTGGCTTTACATTTGCCAATAAAATCGTGGGTGGTGCGATCCCTCGTAACTTCATTCCCGCTGTGGAAAAGGGCGTGATCGAGGCAATGCAGCACGGCACACTTGCAGGCTGTCCCGTCGTTGACCTATCGGTCACCGTCTATGATGGGTCGTACCATGTCGTGGATTCATCGGAGATGTCGTTTAAAATTGCCGCCTCGATGGGCTTTAAGAAAGCGATGGAATCCGCTCATCCGGTGCTGTTGGAACCATTGATGACGCTGGAAGTCGAAGCACCGGCAGATCATATCGGGGCCGTGATCGGGGATTTGAATTCGCGGCGCGGGCGGATCCTCCACGTCGAAGCGAAGGACCATACGGAATTCATTACCGCCCTGGTGCCACTGGCCGAGGTATTGACCTATGCCACCACCCTGAATTCATTGACTGGGGGACGTGGCAGCTATGGAATGGCGTTCACCCGCTATGAGGAAGTCCCCCGAGATCTCGCGACGCGGGTGATTGAGGAGCAGAAGGCCGAAAAACACACAGTCGTCGCACAATGAGTGTCGTTACTCAGACGACTTGAGAACTACATAGAACGCCCGGTTTTCGCGAAGAACTCGGAGTAGGACGGTCTCTCCGCGTCGGATTTTTGAGATCGCTGTTGAGAATTCGCCAACTGTACCGACTTCCGCGCGGTTCACTTCTTTGATAAGGTCTCCCTCGCGCAACCCTTCCGATTGCGCCAGGCTTCCGGGGTCGACTTTGGTGATGAGCACACCTTTGCTTTCCCGAAGTTTAAACTTGTCGGCCAACCCGGCCGTTAAATCCTGCACATCAAGTCCCAGTTTCACTTCCGTTCGCGCTTGCGGGAGCGACGCCACCACCGCAGTATCGCGTCGTTCCGTCAACCCTACCTCCAAAGTCAATCGCGTCTGATCCCGCACAACTTCGACTTTCGTTGTCGCTCCGGGAAGTAAGCCGGCCACGAGCCGGGAGAGACGATTAGGAGTATCGACGGGATTGCCATCGATCTTGGTAATGATATCGCCGGGCTTGATGCCGGCTGACGCAGCGGGATCCTTCTCAAACACTTCGTTGACCAGCACTCCTTCCCCTTCGCGGACACCGAACTTACGTGCCAGCTCCGGCGTGAGCGGCTGAATGCCGACCCCCAGCCATCCACGAACCACGCGTCCCTTCGCCAATAATTGCTGGATCACCTGTTTGGCCATATTGGAGGGGATGGCGAACCCGATGCCTTGCGCAAAGTTGATGATGGCTGTATTGATCCCGATCACCTCGCCGTGGAGGTTAAACAATGGTCCTCCCGAGTTACCCGGATTGATCGAGGCATCGGTTTGAATGAAATTTTCATAGCGTGAAAGATTAATGTTTTCTCGTCCGATTCCGCTGACCACCCCCAAGGTGACTGTCCGGTCCAGGCCGAAGGGGTTGCCCACCGCCAAAACCCATTGGCCGACACGAACTGAACTCGAATCCCCAAACTTGGCATAGACGAGCGGGTGCTCAGGGGTAACCTTGATGACCGCCAAATCGGTATCCGGGTCCTTCCCGATTACTTGTCCGATCAGGGTCGATTTGTCAGACAAGCGCACCTCAATTTCTGTGGCGTCTCCAATCACGTGATTGTTTGTGACGATGTGGCCGTCGGCATCCACAATCAGACCTGACCCGGATCCCGGAGAGTTGGGGATTCGGTCCTGAGGCAATTCTCGAGCGCGTCCAGGACCGCTGAGGGGAAAGAGATTGACGACGGACGGCTTTGCAGACTCAGCGAGCTCGGTGATGACAGTCTGAATTTCCTCCAACATTTGAAGGCCGTTAGGCGAGCGTGTGGGAGCTGATCTGTCCGGCTCAGTGCCAGCCTGACCCACATCCAGCTGCAGGATGAGCACGATAGCAGATAACAGGGAAAGGATATGACGCGCATTGGTCATATACATCTATTTATTTTATACCACGCCCATTCTCGATGTCTGCTGTTGCTAGGTTAGGCGGACCTCACACGGCCAGCAACCTGTGAAGCCGCCTTGGCAAGATCAGCTTGCAGTCCGACCACGATCAAAATGTCATCAGTGCGCAGCACCAGGTCCTCAGATGGATTGATGAAAAAAGGGCCTCGAAAGATCGTCACGATGCGCACTGACTCCGGAAGGTGCAGCTCAACGATTTTTTGTCCGATCGCAGGAGCGCCGGCGGACAAGACAATACGTTCAAGGGCAGCGGATCGGCGGCTGAGGTCTCGCTGAAGCGTGAGTAAATCTTCCTGTATCGTCTCGAGTTTCAGCGCCCGTACCTGGCTATCAACTGTGAGGAGCGCCTGTTTGAGCTGGTGGACGCGGGCACTGGTTTGGGTCAGGAGTCGGTTCAATTCAGTCGCAACGGCCGCTTCATGATCAGGTAGAAATTTCCGAGGCCAGAGGGCGGCGATCTGGCGGCCAAGATCGGCATGCGCCATATCAACCTGGGTGATGGCTGCAGAGGCTTGGCCATGGAGACGAAGGACTTCGACTTTCCGGTTTACGCGTTCGGCAATGGCGAGAATCGTCTCATAGATGGCCTGGCCAGTAATCGAGAGTTCTTTTTGAAGGCGACCAAGAAATTCAAGCAGCATGAGGACCCGCGATTACAATGTCCGATAAGATCTATTATGTAAACCTATTAATCTCTTCTGTGATGTCCTGATCCTTTACTCTCCTCCCGTTGTTAGGTCAATACAGATAATCTCTCTCACGACCGAGCATGTGATAGCACCAAGGCTAGCCGAGTGCGTCCAGCACCACCGACACTCCATTTCGGAAAAGTGCTCCCATGGTAAGAGTCGCTCATGGACGGTCCACTGCTGGACATTCACACTATCCCCATTCACGTGTGCCACGGCGCGCCCCCATCGGTAGGATAAGGACTTCGCCCCTGACGGAATTCTGATCGCCACCCAACGGTGGTCGGACCAAAACACGAGATATCCTCCGTCCTGTTGAGATTGCACCGCGCAGCCGTCTTCCCTCACGAACGTTCTACCCTGTGGAAGCCCGTGGAACGATCCTTGAAGCAGACAGTCGGATCCATCTGAGAATGCCAGAACCAGCCACGCAAGTGTCTCAACCCCCTTCATCTCCATACCTCACACGAGACGGAGTATGCCCTCAGAGGCTCCGCCTCGAGCACCGGCGAGCGTACCTGTTTGAAGCCAAGCACTCAGCCAAAGAATGTAAAGAAATACGAGAAGAACGCCGACTTAACGAGGGTCAGGAAAGTCTCCGTTTTGGTCGGAGACGACGTGCTGCGCAGCATGATAGGAACTACGGACCAATGGACCTGATTCGACGTGCATGAAACCGAGAGCTAGCCCCTCCTCTTTTAACATGGCAAATTCGGAGGGATCATAGAAGCGTACGACGGGCAGGTGGTCTTTGGTCGGCTGGAGGTATTGTCCAATGGTCATGATATCGCAGTCGATGGAACGCAGATCGTGCATAACTTCGCGGGCCTCATCCACTGTTTCGCCCATCCCCAGAATCAGCCCCGATTTCGTCGTCATCCCCAGCTCCTTCGCGTGCCGCAACAGCTCAATAGAACGCCGATACTTTCCTTGAGGGCGAAGTGTCGAAAACAGCCGCGGGACAGTTTCGATGTTATGGTTCAGGATATCTGGCTTCTCGGCGCATACGGATGCGAGCGCCGTGGTGTTCCCTTCAAAATCCGGGATAAGCACTTCGATCGTGCAGGTCGGAATCAACCGTCTGATGTGGGTTATCGTTCCGGCAAAGATGGCGGCCCCGCCATCCGCCAATTCATCCCGGTTCACGGAGGTGATAACCGCATGGCGTAAACCCAATGCCCGAACGGCTTCGGCGACACGGAGCGGTTCTTCATGATCCACAGCCAGCGGACGGCCTGTGGTGACCGAGCAATAGTGACATCGCCTCGTGCAGATGTTCCCAAGAATCAGAAAGGTCGCGGTGCGGGCGTTCCAACATTCCCAGACGTTGGGGCAACGAGCTTCCTCGCAGATGGTATGGAGTTTGAGCTGTTCCATCGTGTGCTTAATGTCGAGATAGTCAGGGCCGGTTTTTGCATGAACTTTGAACCAGGGCGGTAATCGTGGCCGGCCAATGGCTGAATGTCCACGGCTATTCGCGGATTCAGATGGCAAGGAACGAACCCGGTCGATCGGTATGAAGTTCATGGAGTCGTTCCTCGTTGAATAAGCTCTTGAGGGTGCTCCAGACACCACTTGAAGGTCTTCAAGAATTCCGCGCCTTGTAATCCATCTAAGGCTCGGTGATCGCATGACAACGTGACCTTCATGCGTCGGCCAGGTACTATGGTGCCTTTCCGTACGACTGGCACATCTTGGATGGCGCCCACAGCGATTGAGGCTGCCTGGGGCGGAATAAGCACAGCGATAAAGTTTTCCACATCGAACATTCCAAGGTTGGAGATGGAAAATGTGGCGCCAGTGTACTCATCGGGGCGCAACCGTTTCTGTTTGGCCCGTTCGATTAGTGTTCGGGATTCAGTCGAGATGTCGTGGAGTGACTTACAGCCGCAGTCGCGAATAACCGGCGTGATGAGGCCATCTTCCATGCCAACCGCCACACCGATATCGATGCTTGCATGCCGCCTAATCGCGTCACCGGTGTAAGACACGTTGATCTCAGGATGGCGACTGAGGGCCAGAGCCGCAGTTTTGATCAACAGATCGGTAACGGATGGATGGTTCTGACGGCTCTGTTTGCTCTGATCGCGGAATCGCTCAGCCGGATTCATATCGATGTCGATGGTGAGGTAGAAGTGCGGTACCGGTGCCTTGCTTTGACTGGTGGCCCGGGCAATGGCTTTTCGCATCTGGCTCAACGGGTGGTCTGTTCCCGGAGGCATGACCTGCGTCACAGGTACCGCCTTCACGACATCGTCTTCGACAATCCGCCCGCCAGGGCCAGTGCCTGCGATGGTGGAAAGGTCGATCCCTCGTTCGGCGGCAAGAGCCTTCGCACGAGGCGAGGCGATGGGATGAACACCCTCTGCACGGGTCGGCGGAGCCACCACCGGGCCCGCACCGGGCGCCGTGCTTGCTTTTGTGCTGCTTCCTGCGGCCGGCGTAGCGGCGATGGTGTCGGTCAATGCCGCGGTGATGTCTTCATCTGGCTCGCCGATGACGCCGATCAGCGTTCCCGAGGGGACGGTTTCCCCGTTCTGCACCAGGATCTTGCGCAGGACGCCGGATGCGAACGCCTCGAGGTCCATGACGGCTTTGTCGGTTTCGATTTCAGCGAGGACCTCCCCTGCCTGAACCTGGTCGCCTTCGCGTTTCTTCCAGGCCAGCAGGACACCTTCTTCCATCGTATCGCTGAGTTTGGGCATGACGACGCGGCTAGCCATGCGTTTCCTCATGTCGCCGCTGGAAACAGCGGCGCAATTTGTCGAACCACCCACCCGATTGCTCGGCTTTCCGTTCCGGATCCAGATATTCGATCCATGGTTCCTGGGAGCCCAGGTACAGACCGTTTCGTACGCTCAGTTGACTGCGCAGTTGCGAGTAGCCCTGTTCGTGAAGGGTATGGATCAATTCTTCCAATGCGGTCCCCTGCGTATCCCGTACGGCTGTCACGACACGCGTTGTCTCATATCGTAGGATGGCTCGAATACCGCCTTCGGCCAGTTCAAACTCGACTGGTCGGCTGAACCCACGCTCAAGTGCATCGAGGCCGGCGAGTCGGTGCTGGTCCATGTGTTCACTTGGTTTCACAGAGCTCGAAAAACAGCCAACAGGTCGCTCAAGGCGATCGTCTTGGTCTTCAGGATGGCGCGCTGTGCCTGCATCGGCTCCATTGTCGTCGCTCGCTCATGGCCGCCTTTCAAGATCGCGGCTCCGAGGGCGAGCACGTCTTTGCATTCGTTCTCGACTTTACCCTTGACCACCGGATTGACTGCAAGGATGTCCGCCATCGCGGCGCGCGTCTTGGCAAGATGGGCATGCAGTTCTTCATCCGGGAACGCCTTCCGAGATGCTTCATCGAGACATCGATCGAGGTATTGCGCGAGGAAGACATACAGTCGAACCAGTGTGGCTGTGATGTCGATATGGTTGGGAGTCTGAGTGTGCGATGACATGGCTGATCGTGCCTCTCTGGTTACCGCTTACCGCAGACTGATTTTACAGCTGCGACGACGCGCACTTGATCCGGAATGGCCGCATCCTCCAGCGGACGGCAGTAGGGCATCGGCACGTCTTCCCCGGTGACGCGCAGGATGGGCGCATCGAGATAGTCAAACGCCGCCGCGTATACACTCTCGGCAATCTGCGCGCCGAGGCCACAGAACGGCCAGCCTTCTTCGACGATCACCAGGCGCCCAGTTTTCTTCACTGAGGCGGCGATCGTCTGGATATCCAGCGGTCTGAGAGTCCGTGGATCGACGACCTCCGCCTCGATACCCTCGCGACTCAGTTGGTCGGCCGCGTCCAACGCGAGCAAGAGCATCTTCGAGTAGGCAACGATCGTGACGTCGTCCCCTGCGCGTTTCACCTCGGCGACCCCGACGGGAATCGTGTACTCCCCTTCGGCAACCTCGCCCTTCGTTGCATAGAGTAACTGGGCCTCGATGAAGATGACGGGGTTCTCGTCCCGGATCGCGCTCTTAAGCAAGCCTTTGGCATCGTGGGGGGTCGCCGGCGCCATTACTTTCAACCCCGGGACGTGGCAGAACCACGCCTCCAGGCTCTGCGAATGCTGGGCGCCCAATTGGTGAGCAGCACTGCCTGGACCACGGATCACGAGGGGAGCCGTGAGCTGCCCGCCTGACATATAGTGCAGCTTAGCAGCGTTGTTGACGATCTGATCCAGCGCGAGAATGCCAAAATTGAACGTCATGAGTTCGACAATGGGATGTAATCCTGCCATGGCAGCGCCGATGGCCAGGCCCGTGAAGCCAGCTTCCGTGATCGGCGTGTCAATCACCCGCTGCGGGCCGAACTCTTCCATGAAACCCTTGCTCACCTTAAAGGCGCCCTGGTAGTACGCAACCTCTTCGCCAATCAGAAAAATGCGCGAGTCTCGACGCATTTCTTCCCGCATCGCTTGATTGAGCGCGTCCCGGTACGACAGCACCATGGATCACCTATTCCTTCACCAGCACATCGTTGTGCAAGTCCGACGGCGCCGGGAAGGGACTTTCCTCTGCAAACTTGACGGCGGCCATCACCACCTCACTGATATCTCGTTCGAGCTGTTTGAAGTCGGCCTCCGTGCCCAGATTGTGGCGCAGGATTGTCTCCTTCAGCGACAGGAGCGGGTCATGCTTGCGATGCTCTTCCACTTCCTCTTTGGTTCGGTAATGTCCATGCGCCGGGTCGGCCATCGAATGGCCCATGAATCGGTAGGTCATCGCTTCGAGGAAAAATGGTCCTTGTCCCGCGCGAACCTGATCCACCACCTTCCGCATCAGTGAACGGACCGCCAGGACATCCATCCCATCGACACGCTCTGCCGCAATGCCATGGGAACGGGCCATCCCTGCCACATCAGTATAGAGCGCGATTGCCCGTTCAGCCGGCGTGCCCATGCCATAGCGATTGTTCTCGCAGATGAAGATCACGGGAAGTTTCCACAGGGCGGCCAGATTGAGCGCTTCGTGTGCCTGCCCACTCGGCACCGCCCCTTCACCGAAGAAACAGACCGTGACGAGATCGAGCTTTTGATACTTGGTCGCAAAGGCCAGACCCACTCCAAGCGGGATGTGGCCACCCACGATGGCGTAACCGCCCATGAACCGGCGTGGGACGTCTATGAGGTGCATGGAGCCGCCCTTCCCTTTGCATAGGCCGGTCGCCTTGCCGAAGAGTTCGGCCATGACTCGTCCCGGGTCGGAGCCGCGGGCCAGACAGTGTCCGTGGTCGCGGTAGCTGCTGATCACGTAGTCATCCGGCCGGAGCGCGGTAATGGCGCCGACAGCGATCGCCTCTTCTCCAATATAGAGATGCAAGAAGCCGGCAATCTTGGCGAGGGCATACATCTCCGCCGATTTTTCTTCAAACCGGCGGATCAGCAGCATGTCCCGATAGAGCGAGAGCAGGTCGGCTCGGTCCATACATGCATTATGCAGAGGCTTGAGAGCCGACTCAACCCCGATGTTGTCGGATCAATCGTGGGGCTAGAGAAGAACTTTGACGTCGGAGCCCTCGACCTTCACTTCGTACCGTTCCACTTTTGCCGCAGGATTATTCACACATCCGCCGGTGGTCACATCATATTCCCATCCATGCCAGGGACAGGTGACCACGTTCCCTGTGAGGTCGCCTTCACCAAGAGGCCCGCCGCGGTGCACGCAGGTATTGTCAATGACGTGGAACGTACCGTCCACATTGAAGACCGCGAGAGTCTTGCCGCTGGCTTCTGCGACAATGCCGTGACCCGGTTTGACATCTGCCGTGCCGGCCACTCGAACAAACTCCCCCATGGTTCCCCCTCCTTTCGATTATCCGTTAGTTGTTTGTGAAGGGTTTTTTGATCTTCTTGAGCAGGCTCTCGATCGGCGTACTCCCCTGCCCTGCACCACCCACCTCGGCGATGATCTTCTGCGCAATATCACGGAACGCGGCGGCCTGCGGGGAGGCCGGATCGGCCACGACAATAGGATGTCCGGTGTCGCCTCCGTCACGAATTGCCGGATCGATGGGGATCCGTCCGAGGAAGGGCACGGCAAGCTTCTCCGCCGCTCGCTCACCGCCTCCATACGAGAAGATCTCGGTCCGTTCCCCGCAATGGCTGCAGACGAAATAACTCATGTTTTCGATGATGCCGAGGAGCGGGACATTCACCTTTTGAAACATGGCCATGCCCTTCCGGACGTCGTAGAGCGCGACTTCTTGTGGCGTGGTCACCGTGATGGCACCGGCCAGCGGCACCATTTGCGACAAAGAAAGTTGGACGTCTCCGGTGCCAGGTGGTAGATCGATGAGCAGGTAGTCCAGTTCGCCCCACAGGACGTCGCGCAAGAACGCTTGCAGGTATTGATGGACCATCGGTCCACGCCACACGAGCGGAGATTCTTCCGGAACGAGGAAAGCCATGGAGATAAGTTTCACACCATAGTTTTCAACTGGTAGAATCTTGCCGTCTTTCTGCTCGGGACCTTTGGTACTTCCCATCATCATCGGGATGTTCGGGCCGTAGAGATCTGCATCCAACAGTCCGACTTTGACGCCGGCCAGCGCGAGTGCGCAAGCGAGGTTTGCTGCTACAGTCGATTTTCCCACCCCACCTTTGCCGCTGCTTATCGCGATAGCGTGTTTCACGCCGGGAATCAGGTTGTCTTTTCCCTCAGCTGGTTGTGTGCCATGCGCATGTTCGTCGGCCATGGGATCCTCCCTCGTCTCGCATACGGTCCGTACAAGCACGATAAGCGAATTCAAGAAGTATTTCTTTCATCATAAGCGATTGAGGCAGCGAAAGAAAATGGGCCGGTTGGACCAAGGTACCATAGCCCAACTGGGCCAACGGGGCAGCGCCACTCCGATAAAACAAGGCGATCGAGCCGTCGCAGATTCGTGGCGAGGCCAACCGGGGAAAGGGTCAAGATGATCCACTCAGATAAATCGGACTTGTCTCACGTGGGGCCCGTTCAGGACAACACAGGCGTGCTGTGATGATGAGTATGGCACCCCCTCGCCACAGGTACCGATGGAGGCGGGCCGACTCTCCCAGCGCAGACCGGTGTTCAAGCGCGACCTGACTATCCTTCTTTCTGCTGAGCAGCGGGAATCGCTTAATCGGAACATCACAGGGGGAAATGGAAGCACTGTCTGACGCAAACGGAGGAGAGGAATTTTTTAGCAGCAGCATCGCAGTGTATACTAAAAGAAGGTTCGCCATCGCCCTGTCTGAGGATGCCCATGCACCCAGGTGGTCCTTCCCTGGAACCAGAAATCCGTCGCATTGGTGAGCAACTTGCCCGTCTTTCAGCCGGTCAGGCACCGAGCATGTTCAACCTCCGCTGGTGGTCGCAAGCGGCCATCAACTTGGCTATGCATGACAGCGCCTTCAAGACACAGCTGTTTCGCTTCATCGACGTATTACCTTCGGTCGTCGACGATGCGCGAGTCGTGACCCTCGCGCAAGAGTATTTGGGAAATGTGAGTGCGCAAATCTTCGGGGCGCAATGGGGGCTCCATGCGATGGCGGCGACGCAGCTTGGCGCTCGGCTCACCGGAAAAGCGATCAGGACCCAAGTTGAACAGATGGCCAGGAGTTTTATTGCCGGCGGCACAGTCGCTGAAGCGGAACCGGTGTTGGCTGAGCTGTGGACGCAGGGACGGTCCTGGTCCGTCGATCTCCTGGGAGAAGCCACCATCAGTGACCGCGAAGGCGACCGGTATCGGGATCGATGCCTGAAGGCCTTGCACGAACTGACCCAGATTGCCACGGAATGGCCGTCCGTCCCGTTGCTGGAACGGGATCATCTTGGTCTTATCCCGCGCGTTCAGCTTTCGCTCAAGATTTCGGCGCTGTCGCCACATCTGGACCCGATCGACCCCGAGGGCAGCTATCGGTCCGTCGTAGCACGGTTACATCCCATCCTCGACCTGGCGATGAAGCTCCCGGCTTCCCTGATCTTCGACATGGAACAGGCTGAGACGAAGGATCTGCTGATAGAAATTTTTACCAGGCTGTTTTCAGAACCGGCCTATCGGACATGTCCGCACGTGGGGCTTGCGCTTCAGGCGTACCATCGAGAGACACAGCGGGACGTCGATCATCTCCTTACGTGGGTCCGTCATCGGTCGGCTCCGATCACCATGCGCTTGGTGAAAGGCGCTTACTGGGATTCGGATATCATTCGCTACCGGCAACGAGGATGGTCGATTCCCCTCTTCGAGCAAAAAGTCGAGACGGATACCAACTATGAAACGCTCACCCAGACCCTGCTAACCCACACGACGATTATCCGACCCGCTTTCGGTACGCATAACCTCCGGACGCTGGCCCACATCGAGGCTACGGCCAGATCACTCAAGCTGTCTCCGGAAACCTGGGAGTATCAGATGATCTTTGGAATGGCCGAGCCCTTTCAGCAGGCCATCACTCAACTGGGACGCCGCTTGCGACTCTATGCCCCGATCGGAGAACTTCTCCCCGGAATGGCCTACCTCGTCCGACGCTTGCTTGAAAACACGTCGAATGAATCGTTTCTCCGCAAGGAGTATGTGGAATCAGAATCTTTGACGACGTTGCTCGCTCCTCCTTCATCAGGAAGCGCCGCGCCAGCTAAAACAGCCTCCTCACGAGGCGCCGAGAATGTCGGATTTTACAATGAGCCGACCAGCAACTTTGCAGAGGCCGGCCGCCGGGTTGCAATGCAGACCGCCCTCGCGACAGTCCGAGCGCACCTGGGCAAGAAGTGGGCATCTTCAATCGGAAGCGGCCAGCCATCCGGTCCGGTCATCGAGTCTCGCAACCCGAACCGGCCGGATGAGGCAATCGGGCACGTGACAACTGCGCGGCCCGATGAGATCGACCAAGCTGTACGAAGTGCGGTCACAGGCTGGCAGCGTTGGCGCGAGACAGCTGCGGAGGATCGTGTCAACATTCTGCGCGGAGCCGCTTCGCTCATGCGACAGCGCCGCGACGAGCTGGCCGCCTGGGAGATTTTAGAATGCGGTAAACCCTGGCGGGAAGCGGACGCTGATCTGGCAGAGGCCATCGATTTTCTGGAGTTCTATGCCGCGGAATGGCAACGACTCGCCATCCCGGCACGGTTGGGATCCGAGCCGGGGGAACTCAATCACCGTTCGTATCACCCGCGAGGGGTGACGGCGGTCATCGCCCCGTGGAATTTTCCACTGGCCATTCCGACCGGCATGGTCTCGGCAGCTCTCGTGACGGGTAATCCCGTCGTCTTTAAACCCTCTGAGCGGTCCTCCGTCTTGGGGCAGATCCTGACGGACATCCTTCGCCAGGCCGGGGTACCGGATGAAGCGTTGTGCTGTGTGGCCGGTGGGCCGGAGATCGGGCGGCTATTGGTGCAGCACTCTGACGTGGCCACGATCGCATTTACCGGCTCGAAGGACGTGGGCCTGAACATCATGAGAGATGCAAGTGCCGTTGCGCCAGGACAGATTATGATCAAGCGTGTCATAGCCGAAATGGGAGGCAAGAACGCAATCATCGTCGATGAGACGGCAGATCTCGACGAAGCCATCACCGGTATCGTCACCTCCTTTACTGGCTATGCCGGCCAAAAGTGTTCCGCCTGTTCTCGGGCGATTGTGCATGCCTCAATCTATGACCTATTTCTTGATCGGCTGAAAGAAGCAGTCCTGAGCCTCATCATCGGGAACCCCGAAGAACCGGGCACGCAGGTCGGACCGGTGATCGACAGCCGCGCCCAGACGAAAATCACCGAACACATCGCGATGGGAAAACAGGATGCCCGCTTGGTCGTCGAACGGGCTGTACCTGGTCCCGGATGGTATGTGGGGCCGACAGTATTTGCCGATGTCAAGCCGACGCATCGGCTCGCGCAGGAAGAAATCTTCGGACCTGTGCTCGCAGTGATGAAAGCCGAATCGTTTCAGGAGGCCTTGACGCTGGCCAACGCAACGTCCTATGCGCTCACCGGCGGCGTCTATTCACGAAGCCCAGAGAATTTAGCCCTCGCACAGCAGCAGTTCGATGTGGGAAATCTGTATCTCAACCGGCCGATAACCGGTGCACTCGTCGGTCGACAGCCTTTTGGTGGACATCGCTTTTCCGGAGTCGGATCAAAGGCGGGGGGACAGGACTATCTGATGCAATTCACGGTCAGTCGAATCATTAGCGAAAATACGCTGCGCAGGGGCTTCGCGCCAATCGAATGATGTCTCCGCCGGCTTCACCTCGTACGATTCCAACTCTTCCGTAATTTCCGTCACCACTCCACGGTCCTGGACTAAGGAAATCTCCTGACGCTCCGTATATTTGATCAGTCCCACCCCTTTCGCAAACCAGGCTGTCATGACGTCGGTTCCCGTCGCGGTCTTGTCAGCTCCAGACAGATGAATCCGCATCGTCATCTGGGCTTCAACCTTGACCGCCTCCTTGAACGTTCCGGCCGGAACGGTGACGGACTCCACCCCCGCGATCGTCGCATGGCCTCGGGCATCAGCTTTCTCGTTCGTACCGTCCCGATCCATGTCGGTGCCGAAATCTAACCCTGAACGGTCGAACTGTTGGAAGGATGTCCCGACCTTCATCGGAAACCGGATAATTTGATAGGGAATCAGCTGCTTCTCGAGGGGAGTTCCCGGCTCAGACCCGTAATAAACAATTCCCACAATGTCGCGCCGATAGAAGCTATCTGATGGTCCGTGATTCCCAGGGTTGGAATCATGGAAGACTGTAACTTTTAAGCCCTTGATCGATTTTGTTCCAGTCACAGAAGACACGTTACTGAATACCTTCAAGTCGATTGTTTGGAGAGGACCCTCAGAGATTTGGCCACGATATGTCCACCGATTGCCCACTTCGTCGGGAAAATATTCTTCCGAATGGGCGATGATCCCCGTCTCTTCGGCATGGAGTACGGAAAGCGGTGCGACGCCCCCGAAACCAAGCAGGAATCCGGCCATGACGATACAGCGGACGGCAACCGAGTTTACGGGCATACACATCATCCAAAGAGTGGGCTGACGGTATCACAGGCGTCGCTAGGGCGGCAAGTAACGCTCTGAGGATCACCCCACACTCGAAGAGCGTGAGACTTGCCTTGGGAGAACGTCCTGACCATAATGGCAACCCTATGCCCTCACAACGGCAATCAGTTCGGCCTTCAAGCCGACGGGCACCCATGCATCAGCGCGCGTCGGCGGTCCTTGTGACCGGTGCATCTGGAGGAATCGGGCGAGCTATCAGCGTGGCGTTCGCGTCGAGAGGTTGGTATGTCGGCGTACATTATTTTCAGAGCAAGGCGGCGGCCGAAAGCACACGACAGGCCGTCCTGAGAGCGGGAGGGACGGGCGATCTTTACCAAGCCGACATTCGACAGAAAAACGATGTTCAACTGATGATGGATGTATATCGCCGAACTGCAAGGAAACACAATGTATTTGTGTGCAATGCTGGTGTTGGGTCAGGCGAGCTTCTCATCCGCCAAAAGGAAGAAGACTGGACCCAGGTCATGGCAACGAATCTCACCGGGACATTTCATTGCCTCTGCGCCATGGCCGAAGTACTCATCGAGCAAGGCGGGGGAGCCATCATTGTCATCGGTTCATATGCGGGCCTGCATGGGAGCCCCGGCCAAGCTGCCTATGCTACATCGAAGGCGGGGCTCATCGGCTTGATAAAAACCGCTGCTCATGAATGGGGACCCTATAACGTGCGAGTAAATCTTGTGCTACCTGGGTGGCAAAACACGAGCCTCGCTGGAGAGGCCATGCCTGGGCCTGATGGATTGACCGATCACCTACTGGGACGATCCCCTGCCCTTTCGGAAGTGGCCAAGACGGTCGTTCATCTGGCGGAACTGTCTGATGTGTCGGGACAGATCTGGAATTGTGATAGCCGAGAATTGTGATGCGCCGAACTGGTCAATCCACACACACGGGAGTGTTCATTACTGGAACAGACACGGCCGTTGGAAAAACTCTCGTCTCGGCCGTCCTTGCCCTTCAGATGAAGCAGCAAGGCTATACGGTAGGCGTCATGAAGCCGATTGAGACCGGTGTCTCGAAAGCCAGGCTGGCTCAGTCTGATGGAGCACGGTTGCAAGGCATCGTCGAATCCGATGAAGCCCTGGGAGCCATCAGCCCCTTTCGATTCGAGTTGCCGCTCACGCCGCTGGCGGCAGCACAAGCCGAAGGGCGGCAGATCGACCCGGCAGTGATCTACAAAGTCTATCGACTTCTTTCCGATCGGTATGAATGCCTTGTGATGGAAGGAGTCGGCGGGGTGCATGTGCCACTCGCTCCCAAATTCGCGGTAATTGATCTTGTCGCTCACTTGAAGCTTCCGGCGGTGGTTGTGGGTCGATCCCGACTAGGCGGGATCAATCACGCCTTGCTGACCGTCGAAGCCCTTCAGCGCCGGAAAATACCCATCGTGGCACTAGTTCTGAATCAAACCGAGCCGGTGCGATCGAAGATCGATCGTTTGCAGGAACGAACCACAGTCGAGATTCTGCGGAAGAAGGCGGGCGTGCCGGTGATCGGCCCACTCCCTTATCGATCGGAACTGTCACGCCAATTTCGACGGTCGGCTACGCGGCTGGCCCATTCGGCAGCAATAAAGAAACTGGCCAAGGTCGTTAGGAGAGCAATGAAATGAGTTGCGCGACGGCCTTTTTTACATCCGGTGCGGTCAGCACTGCCGAGATAACAGCGATGCCATTGGCGCCCGCCTGCAGGGTGGTCTTAACTTGGTCCGCTTGGATCCCGCCGATGGCAAAGATGGGAAGTGCCGTGAGGGGTCGGATCTGCTGCAACCCTTCCAACCCGACGACCGGATCGTGGTCGTGTTTCGAAGCAGGCTTAAAGATCGGCCCGAACCCGATGTAGTCGGGATTTAGCTTGTCCGCTTGTCGCACCTGCTCGGCATTGTGAGTTGACAAGCCGATGATTTTGGCCGACCCCAACAGCATCCTTGCCTCGATGTAGGGCAGGTCACCCTGGCCTAGATGCACCCCGTCAGCCTCCACCGCCTGTGCCAGATCGCAGCGATCATTGACGATGAACAGTGCCCCCTCTTCCGCCGCGATCTTCCGCAGAATCAAGGCTTCAGCATAGGCTTCCTTCATCGAAGCCATCTTGTTGCGATATTGAAAGATCTTTGCACCAGCCGCTGCCGATTGTGTCAGCACATCGCGCAGGGATCGTCCTGGGCAAACTGAGGGATCAAGAATGATGTACAGTCCCTGGAGTGAGCGTCGATGGTTGTTGGCTGTCATGACCGTGAACCGTCGAGAGAGAGGCGAGCTCTAGGGTCAACTTCGGTGAGAGGCCGATCATCCAGCCAGGAACCGGTCGAGGAATGTCGTTGAGACATGGCCCTTTTGGAAATCAGGATCGTTGAGGATGCGCTTGTGAAGCGGGATCGTCGTCTTAATGCCTTCGATGACGAATTCGTCGAGGGCGCGGCGCATGCGGGCGATCGCTTCCTGCCGGTCGCGGCCGTGAGTGATGACCTTTGCGATCATGGAATCATAGTGCGGGACGACCATCGCATTGGATTCCATCGCGGAATCGACACGGACACCGAACCCGCCCGGAGCATTGTATTTTGTGATCAACCCCGGCGAAGGCGTAAATTTTTCCGGGTCTTCCGCGTTGATGCGGCATTCCAGGCTATGGCCGTTTAAACGGATGTCTTGTTGTTTGATGGAGAGCACCTGTCCATTGGCGAGCTTGATCTGCTCTTTGATGAGGTCGACACCGGTGACCATTTCCGTGATCGGATGTTCCACTTGAATGCGGGTGTTTACCTCCATAAAGAAAAAATTATGGTCTTTGTCGAGCAGAAACTCCACGGTTCCGACGTTCCGGTAATGCACAGCCTTGACTGCTTCGACAGCTACACGGCCGATTTCCTTGCGCAGCTTCTCATCCACGGCAGGAGAAGGTGTTTCTTCGACAAGTTTCTGGTGACGCCGCTGAATGGAGCAGTCCCGCTCACCCAAGTGAATGACATGGCCGCGATGGTCGGCGATAATCTGCACTTCAATATGCCGAGGTTCTAGAAAATACCGCTCAAGGTAGACCCCGTCATGGCCGAACGTCGATTTGGCCTCTGCCTGTGCGGCTTGGAATGCGCGTGCCAAGTCATCAGCTTTGTTGACGACCCGCATCCCGCGTCCTCCTCCGCCAGCAGAGGCCTTAATGATGACGGGGTATCCGATCTTGGTCGCAGCATCCAATGCTTCCTGTTCGCTTTTGAGCTCACCTGGGCTTCCTGGTGTGACAGGCAGCCCTTTCCTCGCGACAATTTCCCTCGCCTTGGCTTTATCACCCATCAGGGCGATGTTCTCGGACGTGGGACCGATGAACTTGATCCCGATGGATTCGCACACTTCAGCGAAGTGAGCGTTCTCGGAGAGAAATCCATAGCCCGGATGGATGGCATCGGCTCCCGTGATTTCTGCGGCGCTCAGCACGTTCGGAATGTTACGGTAACTTAGGGCAGCCTCCGGCGGTCCGATGCAGATGCGTTCGTCCGCCGCTTTGACGTGGAAGGAGCCGGCATCGGCTTCAGAGTGGACTGCCACGGTCTTGATGCCGAGTTCTTTGCAGGCTCGAATGACCCGCAGTGCGATTTCTCCGCGATTAGCGATTAACACTTTCTTGAACACGCCGTGGCTCCGAAATAGCTTATAGGTGGCGGACTATGGTGTGGCTTTCGGATCAATAAGGAAGAGTGCTTGGCCGTATTCGACCGGCTTTGTGCTTTCAGCCAGAATTTTTGTCACTCGCCCATCTACCTCCGATTCAATTTCGTTCATCAGCTTCATGGCTTCTACGATACATAGCACCTGTCCTTTTTTCACGTAATCCCCTTCTTCTACATAAGGGTCGGCATCCGGTGAGGGGGATCGATAGAACGTCCCGACAATGGGTGATGCTATTGTCACCATGCCGGAGGTGTCTTCGACCGGCGTACTCCCTGCGGGGATTGCCTGAGACGCTGACGTGACGGTCCCGGGGCCCACGTCGGCGACAGTGGTCGTCACTGTTTTTATTCCTTGTTCATACCGGACACGAATCCTGACTCCTTCTCGCTCGAGTTCCAACTCGGTCAAATTGTTACGCTTCAAAATGTCGATAAGCTCTTGGACATGCTTGGATTGGTTCCCCAGCAGGGAAGGCGATCCTTTTCCTCCCGCGGTATCAGCAAAACCTTGCGGCAGAATGATCGGCGGCTTGTTTGTCCGCTGTTTGCGAGACTTACCCTTGCTCACCGAACGCGCTCCACGTAGGCTCTCGTGCGGGTATCGATCTTAATCACCGTGCCAACTTCGAGATACAGTGGAACCTTAATTGTAGCGCCAGTCTCCACCACCGCCGGCTTGGTTCCACCCGAGGCCGTGTCACCACGGACACCTGGCTCGGCGTCCACGACTTTGAGTTCGATAAAGATCGGGAGCTCGACTGCGATGGGGCGATGCTCATAAATCAGGATCCTAACGTTCATGTTTTCTTTTAAGAGATCCGCATTCTCTCCCAGCTGGCTTTTCTCGAAGGTGAGCTGTTCGTAGGTCTCCGTATCCATAAACGTATACGAGTTCCCTGTCGCATAGAGGAACTGCATCTCTCGTTCCTCAAGATCCGGCTCGTCGAATCGCTCGCCCGACCGGAACGTACGGTCGAGCACGTTGCCGGAAAGGTAGCTCTTGAGTTTAGTTCGCACGAAGGCTCCACCCTTGCCGGGTTTTACATGTTGAAATTCAACGATATAAAACGGTTCACCGTCGACCATCAGCCGGACACCTCCTCGAAAATCCGTCGTAGAAATCACTCCGTACTCCCTTCTTTCGTGAATAAATCAGCGTGCACCAAATGAGATTATCGTGTGTTGCGTGTGACGCGTCGTGCGGTTGACGTTGCCGCAATCTTTTTTTGCTTGCGCGGCGTGGTGAGGAGGTCATGCAATCCGCGAAGCGCGAGCAAATAGCTAGTCGGTCCCAGTCCTGAAATCTGCCCCATAGCTACGCCTGCGATGTAAGACCGATGGCGGAACTCTTCGCGTTGATGGATGTTTGACAGATGAACCTCGATCGTGGGCAAGTCAACGGCGGCCAAGGCATCTCGAATGGCGATGCTGCTATGGGTATAGCCCGCTGGGTTAATCACGATTCCCTGGTACCCACTCCGGGCCTCCTGAATCCACGAGACGAGTTCTCCTTCACTGTTCGACTGACGAATATCGACTTCAATGGCTAATTCCTCGGCAAGTTTCGAGATCGCGGTATCCACTCCGTCGAGCGAGGTGGCTCCATAGATCGACTGTTCCCGCATCCCAAGGAGGTTCAAGTTAGGCCCGTGCAAAACCAGAATCCGTATCATATCCGCATCACTTCATGCCGATAGTCATTGATAGAGCGATTTCCCACGGTTGTGCGGGAACGACCAGCGGAGGGGCATTGTAACAGCCTACTCCAGGCTGGTCAAACTATTGGAATGTCTTATGAACTCGGTGAACGCACGTGATCGGTTTGGTCGTGGTCGCGCCGCCGTGACTGGATAGAGCGGAGCCAAGTTTCGAGTTGCGATACGATACGTGACGATCCAGGTGTCGAGCATGCGGGCGTCCCAGAAAGAGGACTGCTCGCCTCTTCACTCGACTCTCCGCTGGGACGATGCATTCGCTCGAGAGTCGTCTCCATCAAGGTAGTTGCAGCTGCTAAGGGATCCACGGCTTCCGCTTCGGTTGGCGTTGACTCAATCGATGCAGAAGCAGGAGGTGCGGGAGCCTCGCGCGCTGGTTTCACCGCTGTTAGAGGAACAGTCGGGTGCTTCGCCATCGATTTCTGTGGGACGGGACTTCCTCCAAGTTGTGCCTGGATCGACAAGGCTTCTTCATCCTGAGGATTCACCGTTAGAATGACAGTGCAACATCGCAAGGCAGCGTCAGCAAGTCCCTGCGCAACATAAATCTTGACCAGTGTTCGGTGCGCCCGCAAGTTCTCTGGACTGAGCTTGATGGCTTCTTCAAGGATGGCTTTCGCCTTGGTTGGCTGACCCATTTGGTCATAGGCGCGGCCCAGGGTCACCATCGCCGTAATAAACCCTGGATAATTTTTCAGGCCGTCTTCCAGAACGGCTGCCGCCTCTTGCCACATACCAGCCTTCACATATTCTTCGGCCAGCGGCATGAACACTTTTGACTGGGGATCTTTCACTAATTGGAGAGCCAAGCGATCTATTTCTTGGGTATTTACGGAAGATTGCTTGTTTGGCGCCATCGTCGGCCAGCCTTTCTTACTCGGTCCGAGCTCCGGATTGAGAACCGCGAGGTACGATCAGCGTGCGAGCGAGGGTGAGAATATGGTCGGCAAGCTGGCGTTTAGCCATCAAGGGAAACTCGGTTGTCCGTCCGTGGCGATCGATTACGGTCACGGCGTTCTGATCGCTTCCAAAGCCTGCTCCTTCTCTTGTGACGTCATTGGCCACAATCATATCCAAGCCTTTTGCGGAGAGTTTTTGCGTCGCGTGGGCGATCAGATCCTGCGTCTCAGCAGCAAATCCGATCAACAACTGATTCGCCCGCTGACTCGATAACATGGCAAGAATGTCTCTTGTCGGCTCCAGACGCAGTACCTGATCTCCCTGTCCCTGCTTTTTAAGTTTGTGCACGGAGGCCTCTGCAGGACGATAGTCGGCCACGGCAGCCGCCATGACGACAACAGTCGACCAGGGTAGTCTGTTGCACATCGCTTTTGTCATCTCTTCAGCAGTACGTACCTCCACGATTTCAACACCCGCTGGGACTGGAAGGGCCGTAGGACCTGACACGAGAGTCACCTGGGCTCCTCGGATCCGAGCGGCTTCCGCTAAGGCATAGCCCATTTTCCCGGAGGAACGATTCGAGATAAACCGTACTGGATCGATCGGCTCTTGCGTCGGGCCAGCTGAGACAAGGATCCGATGTCCTTGCCAATCACGTTGCGGAGCAAGTGCAGATTGAATAGCTTCCAGAATGCGCACTTCGTCGGCCAATCGACCCTGACCGAATCGGCCAGAAGCCAAAGGGCCCTCTTCTGGGTCCAAGACAATTACTCCTCGAGTCCGCAGCGTCTCAACGTTCTGTGCCACGGCGCTATGATTCCACATTCCCCCATCCATTGCCGGTGCGATCAGAAGCGGGCATTGCGCGGTCAGCAGCATCGTGGAAAGCAGATCGTCCGCCAACCCTGTCGCCGCCTTGGCCAGGAAATTCGCGGTCGCTGGCGCCACGACAACGAGATCGGCTTCTTCGGGCATCGATAAATGCTTCATCTCGTGTTGGGCTTCAAACAGATCAATTGATGCCGGCTTCCCTGAGAGCACTTCCAAGGTGAGCGGGGCGACGAATTTTGTAGCAGCATGGGTCATCACCACCCGGACATCGGCCCCTTCTTTCACGAGTGCACGCAGCAGCCCAACAGCCTTGTACGCCGCGATGCTGCCGGTGACCCCGAGAATGATCCGTGCGCCGACTAACGTCGGTTGTCCCTGGCCCTCGTCCACCTCTTACTCCTCACTTTCGACTCCGGTCGGTTTCGCCGTGTCGTCGACATAATTACTGAGTTCCTTCTTGATTTCGCGAGCGTCATCGCCGCTCATCATCGCGATCCGTTCCGTTTCCCCTTCTTTGCCGCGCTTGGCCTCCTTCATGGCTTCACGTGCTTCTTTCCCTACGAGATATTTGGTTTCGCCTCGCAGAACCTCGTCGAGGCCGATCGTGGTTTCCTTCGTGAAGCGGGAAGTCCCGTGAGACCGTGATCCCTGCAGGAGATGCTTAGCACGTTGGGCTGCCACCAGCACCAGCCGGTGACGCGAATCGAACTGATCCGTCGTATACTGCGGGAGAAGACTTAACATATCGGCCATGGGTAACTTACTCCTTTATACGGTTAAGGGAGATCTTTACGATCCCCCGGTTTGGGTTCATCTTCCAGAATAAAATTCTTTTCAAGCCAGGCCATGTTCAGCTGCTTGGTTTTCAACCGTTCAGCGAGAAACACGCTTTCGAGCTCCCGCAAGGATTGGGAAAGATCCTCATTTCGAACCACGTACGCATATTCGCGATAGCTCCAGACCTCTTCCTTCACCTTCTGAAGGCGCCGCAGAATTTCCTCGGGGCTATCGGATGCTCTGTTCTGCAAGCGAGACCGAAGTACCTGCATCGACGGCGGAAGAATAAAAATTGACACGGCATCTTCGAACTTCTTCTTCACTTGGATTGCGCCTTGCACGTCGATTTCCAACAGCACATCGATTCCCTGCTCGAGTCGATCGGTCAAGGTCTTGCGAGGCGTGCCGTACAGATTGCCGTATACCCTGGCCCATTCGACGAATTCATTTCGATCGACCATCTGCTGGAACTCATTTTCTCCGATGAAAAAGTACTCACGGCCGTGTTCTTCTCCCGGACGAGGTTTCCTCGTGGTATAGGAAATCGAATGCCAGAGTCCCGGGACGGTCGACGTCAACTGCTTGCAGAGTGTGGTTTTTCCTGTCCCAGAGGGGGCCGAAATAATAAAGAGAATCCCCCGCCGATCAGCGGAATGCCGCGACGTCTCAGGCGCTGACGGGGAAGACTGTGTAGTCATAGCCGGTGTCATTCAATGTTTTGGACTTGTTCGCGAATACGCTCGAGCTCGGTCTTCATCTGGATGACATGGGCGGCGATTTCCGTGTCGTTCGCTTTTGAGCCGATGGTGTTGACTTCCCGACCAATCTCCTGGAGCAAGAAATCGAGTGTTTTCCCAACGGGTTCCGAACGTTCCAGCGTTTGCTGAAACTGTACCATATGTGAGTCTAATCTGACCAATTCTTCCGTAATGTCGGTCCGGTCAGCGAAGATTGCCAATTCCTGGTTGAGCCGAGAAAGATCGGGCACAGTCTCACCCATAAGTTTCTCCACTCGGCTTCTCATTCGATCGAACGCCTCCTGCGCCAGCAATGGAGCTCTCGCCGAGACGCGTAGCTGATGATCCCCAATGACCCGCAGTCTTGCGAGCATGTCTTTAGCCAGAGCCTCCCCTTCCCGCGATCGCATTGCTGTCAGGTCGTCCAACGATTCTCCTACCAAGCGCACAACCAGCTTCCCCAATTTCGGATCCTCTGGTGGCTGATCGGATACGGAGACAACATCACGGAGCCCGGCGATGAGGGCAAGATCGATGGAGCCGCTCAGCTTCAAGGATTTCTTGAGGATGCGGAGGGTATGATGGTACTGCTTTGCCAGCGGTTGGTCAAGACTGACGGTCACGGCTCTCCCCTTCCCTCCTTGCAGAGAAACGGTAAGATCGATTCGACCGCGAGTACACCGTTGTTGCACCGCTTTCTTGAAGGTCTCTTCCAGGTGATTCAATGAGCGGGGCAGCCGACAGGCTATTTCAAGAAAACGGTGGTTGACGGCCCGCATTTCCACCGCCACAGACCCATCCTGCCACGCAGTCTGTCGACGACCAAATCCGGTCATGCTGCGGATCATGGAACTTGCTTCCCCTTCCAATGGCAGAAGGAGGCAATGGAGCATTGACTACAATGAGGTTTGCGCGCCACGCAGACATACCGACCGTGCAGGAGCAGACGTTGCGATGTAGCAGTCCATTCGGATTGCGGAATGAGTTGCTGCAGATCGTGCTCAATATTCACGGGATCATCGGAACTGGTTAAACCAAGCCGATTCGAAACTCGCTTTACATGGGTATCGACAACAATTCCCGGCTTCCCGAAGGCGTTGCCCAGGATGACATTGGCGGTTTTCCTTCCGACGCCCGGCAAGGAGGTGAGGTCTTCCATCGTTGCAGGAACTTGTCCGTGAAATCGTTCGACAACCGCCTGACCACAAGCCACGAGGTGCTTGGCTTTACTTTTGAAAAACCCGGTCGATCGGATCAATGCTTCAAGGTCCGCAAGACGTGCCTGCGCATAGTCAGAAGGCCGGCGATAACGGCGGAAGAGATTCGGCGTCACCTGGTTGACGCGTTGATCCGTGCATTGGGCAGAAAGGATCGTCGCAACCAACAACTCCCACGGCGTGCGATGGTCGAGTTCGACCTTTACCGTCGGGAGGGACCGCCGGAGTGCTTCGAGAATCCGGCCTATGCGAGACTGAATACGAACGGCGGATGCCCTCATCGAGATCACCGGTGGAGCTGGAATGTGCAGCAGTTAGGCGTGAGAAGCAATGGCGCTACCCTCTTCGGACTGCTGGGCAGAGACTGGGGAGATGTTCGACCCCAATCTCTCCAGCGCTTGTTCCAGATAGTGGATGAGCGGGTGAAGGGTCTCCGGTTGAAGGGCTGAGATTCCAATCGCACGATACCGACGGCAGAGAAACTGCGCATGATCGCCCGGGATGCGGTCGCATTTGTTGAAGGCTAGCACCTGAGGAACTTGCTCGAGGTTCAAATCCTGCAGAACCGCTTCGACGGCGACGATTTGGCTCTCGAGGTCGGCAGCGCTGGCGTCGACGACATGGAGGAGTATATCGGCCTCTCGCAACTCTTCCAATGTCGTCCGAAAGGCACCGAGCAGGTCTTTGGGAAGGTCGCGGATAAATCCGACCGTGTCGGTGATGATCACCTCCTGATCATGCGGGAATCGTAAGCGTCGGCTCGTCGTATCCAACGTTTCAAAGACCCGGTCATCTGCCGCGACCTGGCTCTTCGTCAACGCGTTCAGTAAGGTTGACTTGCCAGCGTTCGTGTATCCGACAATCGAAACGACCGGCATCCCGTGCCGAGCACGACGCGCACGCCGCTGGTTCTGATGGCGAGCAAACATCGTCAGGTCGCGCTCAAGGTGGCTGATGCGCTCTCTGATTCGGCGGCGATCAGTTTCTAGCTTTGTCTCTCCCGGACCTCTCGTGCCGATACCGCCTCCAAGTCGAGACAGACTCGATCCATGCCCGGAAAGACGTGGTAGCAAATAGCGAAGTTGGGCGAGTTCCACTTGGACCTTCCCTTCGCGACTGTGTGCGCGCCTTGCGAAAATATCGAGAATCAATTGAGTACGGTCTATGACTTTGACGTCGGTGAATTCTGCAATTGCCCTTGCCTGGGCCGGAGCGAGGTCTTGATCGAAAATCAACAGATCGGCCCCCTTCTGCAGCGCTAGCATGAGAACATCTTTGAGTTTTCCGCTGCCAACGAGAAAGCGCTGATGACCGGCTTGGGTTCGCTGAACAATTCGATCGACTACCGAAATGTCTGCGGACGTTGCCAACTCAGCGAGTTCAGTCAGTCGATCATCTTGAGTCGATCGGCTGTGGGGAGAAGCGCTGATGAGAATGGCGGTTTCCTGGTGACCTGACACATCATGTTGTGTGCTCTGCCGCTGAAACTCCGATTCAAGCTCCAGCATGAAGGATTGGAACTCAATCGGACAATGATGAACCAGCATGGGGCTCAACACCTTGAGGAGTTGCCCCTGGGGGTTGGGAGGCAGTAAATGGGCGAGAGAGAGCGATCCCGGCTCGCCCTCTGGAGTGACCGCCAAGGCACCGATCACGTCAAATCGGAGTAAGGCCAGCATCGTGATGTCTTCTTGGCTCAGGGGTTGGCCGTGGAGCTGAGTTCGAATGAGTCGGAGCCCTCGCAAAGAGCGGGAGCTCGCTCGATATTTGGCCAAAGTCGCAGGGCTAGGACCTGCGTCGGCTCCTACCAACACATCCTGGATGGTTCCGCGACGGGCGATCACCAATCCGATCGGTCGACGCAGATCATGACTCAGCTGAGCGAGAAGTTTGGCAATTTCCGGCGAGAGAACTTGGTCAACGGGGACACGCCGTCGATAGAGGCGATCCAGTGCGGTGAGCTGGGCGCTTCGGAGGCCTGCGACGTGTCCATGAACTTGTGGAATCGGTCAATCCCCTTATTTACTACCTAAGTGGTTAAAGCGTGCACCGCCAGGCATGCGTTGGCTTCCATGTCGAGTGCAGCACGTTTCCCCCTGAGTAAGGCCTGCCGACCTGCGGCAGCAATCATGGCGGCGTTATCCGTACAATAGGACAACGGGGGCAGGCTCAGACGGATGCCACTTGTGCTGGCCCGACGCTGGAGGAGCGAGCGCAACCTCGTATTGGCAGAGACGCCTCCGACAACCGCGAGAGCCGCTACCCCGTATGCCTTGACCGCAGCAAACGCCTTGTCGACGAGCACAGTGACAATAGCCTCCTGGTAACCGGCCGCTAGGTCGGGAGCTTGAGCATCGCGCTGGCTCTGGTCCATCTGTTGAAGTTTATAGAGAAGCGCCGTTTTGAGACCACTGAAACTAAAATCCAAACTCTCCTTCCTCAAATACGAGCGGGGAAACAGAATTGCCGTAGCACTGCCGCTTTGTGCAAGGCGATCAATTGCCGGCCCCCCGGGGTATTCGAGTCCGAGCATTTGAGCGCCCTTGTCGAACGCTTCCCCGGCCGCATCGTCTCTGGTACATCCCAAGAGCGGGCAACCGCCATCAAGCTGCATCAGATACAGGTGTGAATGGCCTCCGGATACGACCAACACCACGCACGGGACCGGAAATGTTGGTTCTTGCAGCCAGGCAGAGGAAATATGCCCTTCCAAGTGACTGACTCCGACCATCGGAACGTTCAAGGCATACGAGAGTGCTTTGGCATAGTTTACTCCGACGATGAGGGATCCCGCGAGTCCCGGTCCTTGAGTCACGGCTAGCCCCGTTAAGTCCGACCATTGGACCCCCGCTTCCCGCATCGCTTGACTGGCGACACCCTCGATGGTCTCGATGTGGGTCCGAGACGAGAGCTCAGGGACTACGCCGCCGAACGGTTGGTGAACGGCGTGTTGGGAACTGATGACATTGGAAACAACCGCTCCATCGGCGTTCAGGACCGCGGCGGATGTTTCGTCACACGACGTCTCCAGCCCAAGTAGCGGCCCCGGTGTCCATACCGCCGTTGGCTCTGAGTTTGATCCAATCATAAACTTGTATGATGTCTCTAAGGAACGCCTCACGCCAATCGGCATCTCATGGGGCAAAAACAGTACGACCCCTGCGGTCCTGACCACAGGGGTCGCATCAAGTATCGATGCCGCGCTGGCGAGAATGATTCACAGGCAGTTATTTACACACCTGCCAGCGTTTCCTGCTCAATGAACGTCGGAGCACCATCGCGCAGGACCACCTTTATTTTCCGGCTGTCCTTGAACCGGCCTTTGATTAGCTCTTCCGACAAAGGATCTCCGATCGCGCGTTGAATAGTTCTGCGCATCGGGCGAGCTCCGTACAGCGGTTCATAGCCTTCTTTAATGAGCCACTGTTTCACTTCGTCGTCGATTTCGATCTCGACACCCTTTTCCAACAGTCGGAGATTCAGCTCTCTGAGCAGGATATCGAGAATGCTGTTAAGGTGTTCCTTGTCAAGCTGGTGGAACACCACAATTTCGTCGATCCGGTTCAAGAACTCCGGGCTGAACGAGCGGCGTAATTCGCCCAAGACCTCTTCCTTCTTGCGGCGATCCTGTTCGATCTCCGTACTCTGGAACCCGAGGGACACGCCCTTCTGGATCAACTTTGTTCCGATGTTTGAGGTCATGATGACTACGGTGTTCTTGAAGTCGACCTTCCGTCCCAAGCTGTCCGTTAGAACCCCGTCATCTAGGACCTGCAACAGAATGTTGAACACATCCGGATGGGCCTTTTCAATTTCGTCAAAGAGGACGACCGAATACGGGCGACGGCGCACCCGTTCCGTCAACTGGCCGCCTTCCTCATACCCGACATAGCCAGGAGGGGCTCCGAAGAGCCGTGAACTGGTGAACTTCTCCTGGTATTCGGACATATCGATCCGAATCAGGGCATCCTCGCTGTTAAAAAGGAATTCGGCCAATGTTCTCGCAAGCTCGGTCTTTCCCACACCGGTCGGGCCAAGGAAAATAAACGAGCCAATCGGCTTTCGTGCCTCCTTCAAACCGGCTCGCGACCGCCGAATGGCACGCGCCACTGCAGAGATGGCTTCGTTTTGGCCGACTACTCGTTTGTGGAGAAATTCCTCCATGCGGAGCAGCTTGTTCGATTCCTCTTCCTCCAGCTTGAAGAGCGGGATGCCGGTCATCTTGGAGACGACATAGGCTACGTCTTCCTTGCCGATCGTCGGCTTCTGCTTCTCCTGATTTTTCTTCCATTCACGTTTGGATTCGTCTAGAAGCTTGCGCAACCGCTCTTCTTCTTCCCTGTGGCGCACGGCTTCCTCGAAATTCTGCATCGAGATCGCCATTTCCTTGTCACGCGAGACTTTCTTCAGTTCCTGTTCCATTGCCTTGAGCTCAGACGGCAGCGCGTAAGTTTGAAGCTTGGCTCGTGACCCCGTCTCGTCGATCAGGTCAATGGCCTTGTCCGGCAAGAACCGATCGGTGATATATCGATCGGATAGTTTGACCGCTTCGACGATGGCGTCCTCCGTAATTTCGACACCATGGTGCTCTTCATACCGATCCCGCAGACCTTGGATGATCCGCACCGTTTCATCGATGCTCGGCGGCTGTACATAAATCGGTTGGAACCGGCGCTTGAGCGCACCGTCCTTCTCGATGTGTTTCCGATACTCATCAAGCGTCGTGGCCCCGATGCATTGGATTTCGCCGCGGGACAACGCCGGCTTGAGCATGTTCGAGGCGTCGATCGACCCCTCCGCTGCCCCGGCACCCACAAGGGTATGAAGTTCGTCGATAAAGATGATGATATTGCCGGCCTGCACAATCTCCTTCATCACGACCTTCAGACGTTCTTCGAATTGCCCTCGATACTTCGTCCCGGCTACTAACGAGCCGAGATCGAGCGCGATCACCCGACGCGACAAGAGATTGTCCGGAACTTCAGACATGACAATCCGCTGGGCCAGTCCTTCCACGATGGCGGTCTTTCCGACACCCGATTCGCCGATCAGCACCGGATTGTTCTTGGAACGACGGCTGAGAATCTGCAGGACGCGTTCGATTTCATCCGCTCGGCCGATGACCGGATCTAATTGGCCTTCCTGGGCGAGCTGAGTCAGATCCCGGCCGAATTCGTCGAGCGCCGGAGTATTGCTTTTCCGGTCCCGTTCCCGGGGAGCCGACTTGCGGAGGAACGTGACCGTTAGCTGGCGCGCCGTTAAAAGATTGGCACCCAAGCTTCTGAGAATCTTGCCGCCGATTCCTTCTTCTTCCCGCAGAAGCCCGAGCAGCAGATGTTCACTCCCGATGTGGTTATGGCCCAACAGGCGTGCTTCTTCAACTCCGTATTCGATGACTTTCTTGACACGGGGGCTGAACGGAATCTCTCCGAACGTCATAGTCGTCCCCCCGCCCGGAAGGTTCCGTTCGATTTCGAGTCTGATCTGCTCGGTCGATAACCCCATCTTCTTCAGAATCATCAGAGCGATTCCGTCGGATTCACGCAAAATGGCCAAGACAAGATGCTCGGTCCCCAGATAGTCATTCTGGTGACGCTCGGCCTCTTCCCGTGCGAGGATGATGATCTTCCGGCCCTTGTCCGTGAATCGTTCGAACATCCTGCCTCCTTTTGATGGGGTCTACGAGCGGAATTACGAGAGCAAACCCTTCGAAAAACTTAGCCTAATTCTAACTAGGCCGCATCCCGGTGTCAAGGATACCGCCGAAATGGACTCCATGGAAAAGTTTCGTATGACGCTGTAGACGTTCGATAAAGCAACACCCGTTCACTTCATTGACTTCAAAAGAAGGCTCCCGATAGAATCTCGCACCTCTCATCCCACAATCCATTTTGATTACGACCAGGCCTCTGCGATGAAAAGCAAGAGCATTGGAATTTTGACTAAGCCCAAATTTCCACAGGTCAAGACCACCCTCCATGCGGTCGTCACATGGCTTCGAGCTCGGAACATCGACGTCATCTTGGATACAACGTCGGCAAGCCTTCTGGGCGAGTCCGGGGGCATTCAGAAAACCCAACTGGCTGGGAAGGCCGGTGTCATTCTTGTCCTAGGCGGTGATGGGACAATGCTCAACGCGGCCAGACTGGCGGCGGAGCAAGGGATTCCGATCCTTGGTGTCAATATGGGTGGGCTCGGGTTCTTAACTGAGGTCCAGTTAGAGCATTTGTATCCCTCGCTGGAGCGAGTCTTCGCCAATGAATACGTCTTGGATGAGCGGCTCATGCTGAGGACGCATGTGCATCGGCATGGAGAAACCGTCGCCCAAGGAGTGGTGCTGAATGATGTGGTGATCAGTAAGGGTACGCTAGCCCGCATGATCGAGTTGAAGGTGGCCATCCAAGGGCAGTTCGTCACGAGTCTTCGCGGGGACGGATTGATCGTGAGCACACCCACCGGATCGACGGCTTATTCTCTGTCCGCGGGGGGACCTATTATTGATCCTGCAGTGCAGTCTTTGATTCTCACACCGATATGTCCGCACACCCTCACCCATCGTCCCTTGATCGTACCCAGCAGCATCGAGATCGATGTCACACTGACCAGCAAAGACGACGGTGCGATGGCGACGCTCGACGGTCAAGTGGGGGTGGCGATCGCAGAAGGGGACACGGTCGCGATTCAAGCATCGGAGCATCGAACAAGGCTGATCCGGTTTCCGGAGACTCACTACTATGAGGTGCTGCGAGAGAAGCTCAACTGGGGAGATCGGTAGGGAGCTGGCTGTCCGTCGTCCTACGACAGGGCTTTCTCGATCAGCCCTAACATTTCTCGATTGCTCACGTGCTTGAAAGCTCCGATGCAATCCGTCGGGCCTTTGTGAGCCTGCTCGGCTGCTTCGAGTACACGCAGGCCTTTGACATTCACCGGGTGGCTGTTTCGATTCTTGAGGATGGTCTGCAGTTTACTGAGTATCCCTTCCGCGCTCGCCCTGCTCAACGGAGCCTTCGTTTTGAGATAACGCGACACGACTTCGGCACACCACTCCCCGTCCCGTTTGGCCACCCCTACGAGTCCTTCGCTTGCCTTGCGAGCCCAGCCGGCGAGGAATATGCCATCAAACACTTTCCCTGAGGTCTCGTCAAACGCTTGAAAGAGTGCATCGTCCGGGTCGTTGGTTGTCTTATGGGGATTGGTTACGAACACGCCGCTCTTATACGGTAGACCGACGGTTTCATCGACCTTGTCGCCCACGGCGAAGACCACGGAGTCGCACGGGAACTCGTAATACTGTTTGAGTCCCACTGCAGCCGTATCTTCCCCTTTAGGCTCAAGTTTGTTCTCTTCCATTTCGAGACCCCGGACACGGTTGTTCCCATCAACGAGAATCCGTTTCGGAGATGCCAAGAACCTGAAATCCATTTTGGTTTCGCTGATTTTCGGTTCGCACTTGGTAAATTCGTCTACAAGGCCTTTGAGAACTTCTTCCGCGTTTTGACCTACTGCGGCCAGACGATCCTTAATGCGAGCGAACTCCTTTGTGATCCCGTCCACGTCCATATTCGCGCATACTGCCCGGATTTCTTTGGGGTTGTACTTGCGCTCGGCAGGTCCACGCCGGACCACGGCCGTGACTCGATCGACCTTCTTATAGCGAATCAACCAGTGGGCAATATCAACCATCACATCGCCTGCTCCAATGACGGCCACTTGCTTGCCCATATCAAACGGTCGATCCCCGAATCCGGGTAAGCGATTGAAGTGATAGACCACATCTTTCGCGTGGAAGACCCCCCGCGCGCTATCTCCTTCGACGCCAATGGTCTTCGTTCCTTGCGCTCCGGTTGAAAAGACCACCGCACTGGCGCCAAGTTCCCTGAGGTCTTCAACCGTAAGGTCCTTGCTTTTTCCGACTGACACATTTCCGAAATAATGAACGTTGGGTGCTTCCAAAATACCCCAATAGGTTTTTTTAAGCCCCCCGCGCAGTTTCAACTTGCTCGGAAAGATTCCGTATTCCGCAAGCCCTCCGAACTTGATATCGCGGTTGAGGACAATCACTTCGTTGCCTGCCTCCGCCATCTTGTTGGCGACAGCCATTCCCGCAGGGCCGGCTCCTACCACGATTACGACGTGCGTTTCTCCCTTCAAACCTGTCACGCTCATCGATAGCTCTTATATTGGTACAAAATCAGACGACAAAACGGCAGAACCATCAAAATTTTCGCGCACTTTAGCATAGGGATTTGGAAGCTGTCAAAAACTCTCCTTGCACGAATCTCGAGTATATTGATGGTGACGTTATCCCCCCGCACTGCCAATTGGACCTCCCGGCTCAGTCATACGCCAGGGGTCCAGCAACTCGTTCAGCCGTTTTTCGGACAGGACCTTCTGTTCTTTTGCCACCGCTCGTACCGTCTTCCCCGATTTGTACGCATCCTTCGCGAGCTTCGCCGCAGCTTCGTATCCAATCTCCGGAGCCAACGCCGTACACATCGCTAAGCTCTCTTCGATTAAACTCCGGCAACGTTCCTCGTTGGCCTTAATACCCTCGATACAGCGAGTTGCAAAGTTATGCGACGCCGTCGCTAATAACTCGATGGATTGTAGAAGGTTGTATGCCATGACAGGCAACATGACGATCAGTTCGAAGTTGGCTGCCTGTCCTGCAACGGTGACGGTCACATCGTTTCCGATCACCTGGGCACAGACCATCGTCATCGATTCCGCAATGACAGGGTTCACTTTGCCCGGCATAATCGACGAACCCGGTTGGGTTTCTGGCAAATTGATCTCCCCAAGCCCACAGCGGGGTCCGGAACCCAGCCAACGGATGTCATTGGCTATTTTCATCAGGCTTACGGCAATCGTTCGTAATTCTCCGCTCGCTTCCACGAGCGAGTCTTGAGTCGACTGGGCCTCAAAATGATTGGACGCCTCCCTAAACGAACAACCGGTTTCCTTTGTGATAATCGCCAGTGCCTTACGTGCGAAGTCCGGATGACAATTGAGGCCGGTGCCAACCGCCGTACCACCGAGCGCGACTTCGCCGAGCGATTCTTGTGCTCGCTTCACCCGCTGGATACCGAGCTCGATTTGACGCGCATAGCCACCGAATTCCTGTCCCAGTCTCACCGGCGTCGCGTCCTGTAAGTGGGTACGACCGATCTTCACGATCTTGTCAAATTCCCTCGCCTTTCGATCGAGGGCCTTCTGTAAGCGGATGAGTGCCGGAAGAAGTTGGCGCTCCATCATTTCTACCGCCGCGATGTGAATGGCCGTTGGAATAACGTCGTTGCTCGATTGGCCGAGATTGACGTGGTCGTTTGGATGCACCAGTTTGCTGCCACGCGCTCCGCCAAGCAATTCGGTCGCGCGGTTTGAGATCACCTCGTTGGTATTCATGTTGGTCGAGGTACCGGATCCGGTTTGGAAAATATCCACGGGAAATTCCGCGTCGAGTTTTCCCTCCACCACTTCTGATGCAGCTTGCCGCATCACATCAGTTTGTTTCTTGTCCAGGAGGCCATGCGATTCATTGACCGTCGCTGCGGCTCGTTTGATCAGTCCCATCGCTCGAATCATGGCACGAGGAAACCGGAGTGAGCTAATTGGAAAGTTTTCGATCGCCCTGGCTGTCTGCACCCCGTAATATGCGTCCTCTGGCACAGCCAATTCGCCCATAGTATCCCGCTCCATGCGGGTCTTTCCTGAATTCAAGGGAGGCTTGGACGCGTGGGGCTGTGCCTGTGACCCTAAGGGCTTCTTCATGATTGCGGCTCCTCCTGAACTGGCTGTAATAAAAGGAACAGCATCTTAAACGGTTGCTGCCCAGAAGCTCAAGAGTGAGGGCGGAGGAGGATTGATCCGGCCGTCGAGAATCCGTTAGGAGTTACCGAGGGGGAATTCCGCTATGACCGAGACCGCCTTTCGTGTCGATGCCTACGCGGGGTATAAGGGAGAAGAAACTCCTCGGTCCTTTACGATCGAGGGAGTCAGTCACAGCGTGGCCGAAATCGTCGTTCGATGGTATAGCGAAACTCATTCCTATTTCAAAGTGAGAACGACTCGCGGACACCGCTTTGTTCTTCGTTTTGACCTGGACCAGAGTGTGTGGGAACTCGTGATGCGGGAGCGTGATCTCGGATGAAGATGAAAAGGAAAGGCCCGCATGCGCGGGCCTTTCTTCAGGAACCTCTGCAGGCAGACTTAGCCGACTTTCACCTCAATCGCCTTCGGCTTGGCCTTCTCTGATTTCGGCAGATGGAGATTCAACAGTCCGTCCCTAAACTCTGCCTTGACCTTCTCTTCATCGATCACATCAGGCAAGCTAAAGCTTCGAACGAAGCTCCCGTAGGACCGCTCGACCCGATGATACTTCTTGCCCTTCTCTTCTCGTTCCTGTTTGCGTTCTCCCTGAATCGTGAGGACGCCGTCTTCCAGCATGACCTTCACATCCTCTCTCTTGACATCAGGAAGCTCCGCCTTGATCAGGTATTCCCCGTCGGTTTCACTGATATCAACGGAAGGAGTCCAATCCGCAACGATCATCGTTTCTTTTCCATTGGTTCGTGTAGCAGGCCGTGCAAACATGCGATTGAGCCGATCGGACATGTCTTCCAACTCACGAAATGGATCCCAGCGCATAACAGCCGTCATGGCATACCTCCTTAAAGTTTCTTAACGGTGCAGGATACATTATTGGTATTTCACAGTGGCGCTGCGCCTATTGTGCCATCTGCGCTCTAGATAATTGCGGTTAAACGAGAGTCAAGGGGGGGAGCTACGGAATTGGCTAGCGTTTGTCGAGTGGCACGTATGGGCGATTGTGCTCACCGGAGTAGATCTGCTCCGGTCTGAAAAGCTTGTTCTCATTGAGCTGTTCCAACCAGTGTGCCAGCCACCCGGAAACACGCGACATAGCAAAGAGCGGGGTAAAAAGATCCACGCTGATGCCCATTTTGTCGTACAGGACGCCAGAATAAAAATCGACATTGGGATAGATGCCTTTCCCCTGCAGCAGGTCTCGGGCTGTTTCCTCAACTTCTAAGGCAATTTCGTACAGGGGCGATGGGGCGGATTCCTTGAACAGTCGTTCGCAGAGGCCTTGCAGGACAGTTGCTCGCGGATCCTTGACCTTGTACACGCGGTGGCCGAATCCCATCAGCTTGTGTTTTCCCCGAATCTTGTCTTCAACGTATCGCCGTGCTCGTTCCGGCGAACCGATCTCTTTCAACATCTGGACGACTTCTTCATTCGCCCCCCCGTGCAAGGGACCTTTCAGTGCGCCAATCGATGATGCAACGACGGTGTATGGATCCGCTAGGGTTGATGCCGTGACGAGGCCGGTAAACGTCGACGCATTCATCGTGTGCTCGGCGTGCAAGATGAAACAATCGTCTAAAATCTCGCTCCATAGCGGAGGCGGTGTCTGTTCGGTCAACATGTACAGAAAGTTTTCGGAAAATCCGAGTTCGTCGCGGGGAGGGATCGGGGCATCGCCGTGGCGGAGCCTGGCCCAGGCTGCCACAATCGTGGGGAGTTTGGCCACTAACCGCACGACTGACCAATAATTATTCTCAACATCTTTTACGTTCCGCCCCGGATAGAACATACCGAGAGCAGCTACCGCCGCCTGTAAGGCATCCATGGGGTGGCCCTGCTCCGGCAAGCACTTCATCAGATCAATGATCTTGAATTTGATTCGGCGATGATGGGTGATGTCCGTGGTCCACCGAGTCATTTCTGGTTCTGTCGGGAGATGCCCAAAGAGGAGGAGAAATGCAGTCTCGAGATAGGAGGATTTCATGCAGAGGTCTTCGACACGGATACCGCGGTATTCGAGTACACCGCGCTGTCCATCTACGTCACTGACCGCTGATTTAGCGGCTGGCACTCCGGCAAGACCCGGCATGAAATCATGTGGCATCGTCGTACTCCCCGAATGATTTATACTAGCTTATCATGTTTGAAACAGGATCATCTTGAAATGAAATATTTCGATTGGCATACTGATTCCCAAAAAAGAGTCGGACTGCTGATGTTCATCAGGGTCATGATCATAGTTGGATTGGCCACCCTGGCCCTCGCCTTCTTCATGGTCACCCGCGGTTCTCATGGTGTTAAGTCCGCACCATCTGCGAAACCGGTGGGGACGAGCACCCTCAGTCACGGAGGACAACCTGCCACTTCACCATCAAACGGGTTGCCCTACCGATCAGATGAAAGCGCGAATGATCAGGACCGTGCAGGCAAGACAAAGTAGATCATGGTAAATGTGCGGCTCATCAGTCTCGGTTTCATAGCCGTTCTTCTTGCCGTCGGTCTTTCGGTACAAGCTGAAGATGAGCAGCTCATTTTTGCGGTGGTGAGCGAAGTACCCAAAGACCGGTCCCGGGTTGCTGCCAAGATATCAAGCAACGATGTGGTGAGCGATGCGAAACTCTTGGCATCGGACACGATCCAGAATAATCTCATCTGGAAAAAACTAGAAATTTGCCATGCTATGCGCATAGAAGGGTTCAAATCGCCTGAAGGGGTTAAGATAGCGTCAGTGCGCATCATCGACGCCGCCATGCTGCCGATGTCACTGCAAACGTTCGCCGGAGATTGCCTCATCAAGAAGGCCATTGAGGTGGCCCCGCTTGCTGATTAAAGCAGTCGGGGGTGCGACCCTAGGCTCGGCACACCGGGCACAGCGTCGGTTCTACGTCGGATTCACATTCAGCAACCGTCAAGGAGAACAACTGCTCACATTGCCGGCAGAGGCAGATTTCAAAGTATGGGATTCCGGCATCGTCGATTTCAGTCGGGAGAAGGAGCTCCCCCGGATCGAATCCGAGAATGGCCCCATCCGGAAATTTGACCAGTGCGAGTCGATCATTGAACACTTCAAACGTCGCTTCCTGAGATTTGCGCTCCAGAAGGTGTCCGACCACCAACACCGGTTGCCCTTTGCGTTTGGTACGAAGGTCTCGCAGCGTATGTTGTGAATTTGACGCACAAGCGTACTGTCCACTGGAGCTCGTTCCAACCGCGGGCATAGAAGCACCTCTCCAGATCACTACCCGAAGCATCTAGCACAGGGGAAAATTTGACGTCAAGATAGCCAAACGAGACAAAGGAGTAATGGTCATGGCCGATGTAACGATCTATCAAAAACCGACCTGTACCACCTGTCGCCAAGCGATTCAGGTCTTAAAAGATAGTGGCACACCCTTCAAGAGCGTCAATTATTATGAGCAGCCCTTTACGAAAGCGCGCCTCAAAAGTGTTTTGAAGAAAGCCAGACTCTCCCCGCGCGACGTTTTGAGGACAAAAGAGGAGACGTATAAGGAACTCGGACTTGCCAAGAGGCAGCTCTCGGATGATGAATTGGTCGATCTCATGGTTACCCACCCGGATTTGATTCAACGACCGATTGTTGAGAAGGGCGACAGGGCGATTCTGGCACGACCGGCAGAAACGGTGAGGCAATTATTGTAGCTGTAATAGCGAGGTTCAGAATTCTTCGCTCACGACCATTCTCCCCGAAGGGGCAAAGGATCGTCGGGACGGTTCTGTGAGCACAAATCCCCGCTTGATGACATTCCCTCCTGATCCCTTCGCCTCGTACAGTGCTCGATAGGCCGACTTTGTCACAAGACTCAAGGAAGAGTTGTCACCGATACGCTCCGCCACACCGATGCTGAGTGTAACAGGTAGTTCGCGATCACTTGCTCCCTTCTTATGAGTACCTCTTGTATCTTCCCAAACTCGATCGCGCTTGCCTAAGTAGAGCATGGTCGTGTCGACGACCTTCCTTATCTTTTCGAGTCGGCTTACTGCTTCTATGGCTGAAATGCCGGGAAACAGCAAGGTGAGTTCTTCTCCGCTGATACGAAACACCTGCCCGCCAGCGCATGCCGACTGAATTTTAGGTGCGAGGACTTTGAGGATTTGTTCGCCGACTGATTTGCCATGGTTATTGAAATGTTGTTTGAGCTGATCGATTCCAATGATTGCAACAGAGTAGTTGGTTCGGAGGCGCCTGCTGGCTTCTTCATAGGCAAGCCGGCCTAGCATTCCGGTGAGTTCGTCGCGGTACGTACGCTGGTAACAGGCTTGAATAAGTGTGACGAAGAGAATAAGCCCTGCGGTTGCAAAGAAGTTTGTTGGTTGCCATCCATATTGGCTCCCGTGATAAGCAAAAAAGACGGCAATGAGGGCCCAAATTGATCCTCCCTCCAATGGATCGCGATGGAGAACAAAACGGACAAACTGGAGAACGAGTGCGACGGCGAATGCCACGAGGGCTGGTTGCGGAAGAATAGTCCAACTCGTGATGGCAGGGGGAACGAAGGGTTCCGTAAAGGCACCTGACAACTCCTGTTGTTCAGACATACAGAGCCAAAGGACGAGGAATGGCTGAGTAAGAACCAGCATCAATCGTACAATTCCACGCACCGTAGAGATGGCATCTTCCTTCACGATCGAGAAAGCCAACAGGTTGATCGGCAGGAGAAATGCTGTGATCGCAAAAACGCTGTGGCTCGTAAACGCCGGATTGGCGTCTACGGCGGGCAACAATACGTTGGCGCGGTCGGCGAGGGCCAGAACAAGCAACGAAAGCATCATCCGGCTGCTGGCAAAATACCAGCCGAATACAAGACCGAACACCAGCACGATATACGGCAACGCTGCGATCGGCTGCTGGAACCACGCCGGAAGTCCATGGGGGCGGAGAAACCCGATCGCTACAAGAAAGATCGGTCCGCCGGGTATCAAGAAAGCCTGCGTTGTTGTCCAGATCGTCTGCCTCATGCGGAGTCGCCCCTGAAAAGGATTAATATTGGGTTGATCATGTGTGCCAGAACCGTACCAATCATCCCGTAGATTCTTCCATCCCTCCCCTCCCGCCAGGGCCTCCAAATGGCTGAAATGTAGCAATTTTCTCTTCCCGGCATGTCTACGGCATGGACTCGCCGCATGACAACGCCCAGCACCTGGGCCGTTTTTGAACAGTTGATCAGGTTAGTCGGCCAGCCTTTGAGGCAGGAGGTAGATCAGCTGGCGGAATGCAATTGGGTCCGCGTTTCGATCTGTAGCGCTCCGGTTTTCGCGTCTACAGAAACCTGCACAGTTCCCTCAAGGACTTGAAGAAGAAGTCCACCGACCAGCTGACGACGCCATCCGCGTAGGACCGGAAGATCCTCGGCAATCGATTGCCGCTTGGACTCGACCAGCGTTTGAATATCTGCTGCTGTAGCGAGCAAAGACGGTGCGATGCCCTGGGCAGCTGCGCGGGCCTTCAGCACCGCCTGGAGAAGCTCGACTAATCCAGTAGATTCAGGATCTGGTTTTCGGTCACGAGGCATGGTGGGCCACGCAGAAGGTGGAAGAGCGAGCGCTGAGTGGATCGTCGTCATCACCTGCTCACCGTTTCGTTCGGCCTCTGAGGAATGAATGCCGCGGACGGAGCGCAATTCGTCCACGGTCTGAGGCGGATGCCGTGCAAGTTGAAGGAGCACCTCATCACGCAGAATCCGACCACGGGGAACATTTCTTCGACGAGCCTCAGTTTCACGCCAGGCGGCGAGTTCACGGAGCACACCCGCAGCCTTTGGTTTCAGGCTATCCCACCCACGGATGCGTTGGTAGCGTTCCTGGGGTTCTCGGCTCTTTTCGCCAACCATGTTCTCTAAGCGAGCAAATTCTTCGTGCGCCCATGGCAGACGACCTAACTCTGTAAGACGTCCATGCAGGTGTCGGTGGATAGACAAGAGATATTGTACATCCTCCAGCGCATACGTGAGTTGAGCACGTGAGAGCGGTCGGGCACTCCAATTCGTAAACGTATGAGCTTTATCCAGCTTGGCTCCGTGCAGGCGATGGACAAGGTTGGCGTAGGCGACTTGTGCGCCATAGCCCACCATTGCAGCTGCGATCTGCGTATCGAAAAACGGTTTCGGAATCTGACCGGCATGAGTCGCAAAAAGATCGAGGTCTTGGCGTCCCGCATGAAAGATCTTCTCGACATCGGATCGACAGACAAGCTGCCAGAAGGCATCGAGCGAGCCATCGGCTTGCACGGTTGGGAAGTCAATAATAGCGGCAGTGTCTTCCGTTGCAACCTGGATTAATTCGAGACGGGGGACAAAGGTCTCTTCGCCAACAAATTCTGTGTCGAGCGCGAGCCGCGGACTCCGCTCGAGCGTCCTACACAGTGACTCAAGCCCTTTACGGTCTGTGATGTACCGAATCGGAGCAGAAGTGGACATGCGGTTACTCGGTCGGGTTGTATGCAGTGCCAGGCGATTGAGAAGGAGGTTCGACGTTACTGAGGCTCAGATACTCCTTGAGAAACTGGTATGCCTCCAGCATCCGCCGCAACTCCGGTTCGGAGCTGCGGTCTCCGTTGTTCGCATCCGGATGAAGTTGTTTCGCTTTCTGCCGAAAGGCCGTGGTGATGTCGGCCAGCGAGCTCCCGAATTCAACGCCCATGATCGCGTACGCATCCACCGCATTGTTGACCGACCCGGATCCCTGTGAGAGATCTCCACTTCCTCCGCTCGCGGCTTTCAACATGTCAGCCAAATTGATTTTACGGCGCCGCTGCCGAGGCCGCTCCCGGATTTCACTGTCGAAATCGTCCCAGCGTTCCTCAACGAACTCCAGACGGGACTCCAACCTCATGGCACCGGAAAGATCCCGAATCTGTTCCAGTTCTTCCTCGATCAGCAACAGAGATTTGACGATTTCTTCCAGCCCTTGCTCGACCCGGAAGAAACTGTCGACGCGATCTTCCATCATTGTGTCGACGGCCACTTCAAGACTGTCATCCGTCTTGGCGCGAAGGGAAGCAATCCTCCGCTGCATGCCGTTTCGAAATCTCATGAACTTGCTCGTGGAGAAAGGCATGGTGACCGGTCCCTTAAGAACGTGCGCATTCTAGCACAGCGTGGCCGCGTGGCAGAAGGAGGAACGGAGAGGGTTAGCTCGTGGCAAAGTCGTCGCTGAGCTTGGTTCGACGTCGGGCTACGCCGGTCTCCCGTGCGGCCGTGGCGACAGCCTTTGCGACCCGCGGAACAACTTCCTTGTCGAACACACTGGGAATAATGTAATCCTCGCTCAGGGCCGAGGGAGGAACGGATTCAGCGAGGGCGCTGGCCGCAGCCAGTTTCATCGCTTCATTAATTTCCCGGGCTTGAACGTCCAAGGCTCCGCGAAAGAGGCCTGGAAAGACGAGGGCATTATTGATCTGATTGGGATAATCCGAACGCCCGGTCGCAAAGATTCGACAATGAGAGCTGCCGAGCTGTGGAGGGACTTCAGGATCCGGGTTCGCCATGGCAAAGACAATTCGATCGCTGGCCATCAGATCCAGATCGTCGCCGGAGAGAATATTTCCGACAGAAAGTCCGACAAAAACATCGGCTCCTTTCAGAGCGTCTTGAAGAGAGCCGTGCGGTTGATCACGAGTGATGCAACTCGACAGATTTGTCCGGCAAGCCCGCAATTGGTCTGGTTCACCGTGCAAAACAATTCCTTGGGGCTCACACCCCCACAAATGCGACACGCCCGCGGCGAGAAGCATTCTGCAACAGGCGGTTCCTGCGGCTCCCAGACCGTTCACGACCACTCGGATCTCTTCCATCTTCTTTCCTGCGAGTTTCAACGCATTCGAGAGCGCAGCAAGAATGGCCACTGCCGTGCCGTGTTGATCGTCGTGCATCACCGGGATATCCAGGGCAGCGCGTAACCGACGCTCGATTTCGAAACAGCGCGGGGCGCTGATATCTTCAAGGTTAATCGCGCCAAACCCGGGGGCGATCGTGAGAATGGTTTGCACGATCTGATCAGGATCCTGCGTGTTGAGGCAAATGGGCCAGGCATCGATACCCGCGAGTTCCTTGAAGAGCATTGCCTTGCCTTCCATCACGGGAAGTGCAGCCTCCGGACCAAGATTACCGAGCCCCAATACAGCGGATCCATCGGTAATCACGGCGACGCTATTACATTTGCTGGTGAAGACGTACGCCTTCGAAGGGTCTTTGGCGATGGCTTGAGACACCCGGCCCACGCCAGGGGTGTACACCATCGACAGAATATTTCTGGTCGAAATCGGTAGCTTGCTTTGAACGTGAATCTTTCCGCCCAAATGTAGGAGGAAAATTCGATCAGATGCTGAAAGCACGGTAACGTGAGGTAACATTCCCAACCGCGTCAAAACTTTGTCACCGTGCGTTTCGTCCTGCACATCGAAGGTAATGTCGCGGACCATGCGGTCCGCTGTCGCAGAGACGATATCTACCGCTCCCAAATTCGCCCCTTCTTCGGCGAGCAGCCAGGCAACCTTCGCAAACATACCGGGTTTGTTCGCCAGTTCGAGTCGAACGGTCAGTCGATAATTTGAATACGGGCCGATGTCGACCATAGGGGAAATCGTCTCCTGTTAAAATCCTATCACAGGTGAGGTCATAAGGAACGAATGGTGACATTCGGCGCTGCAACGTGGCCTCCGGGCGGAGCCAAATGGTCGTTGACAATGGGCGGAGAATTTCGTACCGTACCGCCTCGTTTGTCTGGTAGTCAGTCAAACGCCATTCCACACTATAGAGGAGGTGACAACTTATGAAGCGCATCTTGATGGCAGTCATGGCGGTCGCAGTGGTAGTCGCGTTCAGCGCGCCTTCCTTCGCGGGCGAAGAAAAGAAGGACAAGAAGGATGAGAAGAAGGTCGGCCACGTCGTGGTCTACGGTGAGAAGAAGGACGAGAAGAAAAAGGACGAGAAGGGCAAGTAAGCTCGACGTACGTCGTGGTCTGATTAGACACGCTAACTTGAACTCTTAGAGGCCTACGGTCCTGGGACCGTAGGCCTTTTCTTTGCCACGAAATTGACCGGTTTGAAAGCCGGATGATACGGTGATCCATGTCCCGAGCCAATGAGGGGCGAACTCCCAACCGACTGATTCACGAAACCAGTCCCTACCTTCTTCAACATGCCTACAATCCCGTTGATTGGTACCCGTGGGGACCGGAAGCCCTTCGGCTGGCCAAGGAACAGAATCGTCCAATCCTCCTTTCCATAGGTTATTCTGCCTGTCACTGGTGCCATGTCATGGAGCGGGAATCGTTTGAAAGCGAGCCAATCGCTTCACTGATGAACCGACACTTCATCTGCATCAAAGTTGACCGTGAAGAAAGGCCGGATCTTGACGACATCTACATGCAGGCCACGGTGGCGATGAATCACGGCCAAGGAGGGTGGCCGATGACGGTCTTTCTCACTCCGGAACAGGAACCGTTTTTTGCCGGGACCTATTTCCCCCCGGAGGATCGGTGGGGACGACCGGGCTTTCCTTCCGTGCTAAAGAAAGTCGGTGAGCTCTGGATGCAGGACCCAACCGGCCTACGGAGCCAGGCCCGCGACCTTACCAATCGTCTGAAGGGAGAACTCAATATTTCCTCTCCAATTTCCGTCAGCGAGTCGATTCTTGACGAAGCAGTCTCGCAGTTTAACGACGAATTTGATGAACAGAATGGTGGATTCGGCGGTGCGCCAAAGTTTCCACCGGCCACTGGGCTTTCTCTGCTCCTCCGATGCTATCGACGGACCGGCGATAAGCGAACGCTACAGATGGTCACTCGCACCCTAGATGCCATGGCAGCAGGAGGCATGTACGACCATATCGGTGGCGGTTTCGCACGGTACTCGACCGATGCGCGCTGGCTCGTCCCGCATTTCGAAAAAATGCTCTACGATAACGCCCTCCTGGCCAAAACCTATGTCGAAGCATTTCAGGTGACAAAGCAATCATCCTACCGACAAGTGACGATGGAAGTTCTGGACTATGTGCTTCGGGAAATGACCGACTCGGCCGGTGGTTTCTTTTCATCAACGGATGCAGATTCAGAAGGAGTGGAAGGAAAGTTCTTTGTGTGGACACCGACCGAAGTACAGGCCGTCGTGTCAAACCCGGAGGACGCTCGGCGATTCTGTATCTGTTACGACATCTCGGAGTCGGGCAACTGGGAACACCGAAGTATTCCGAATCGGCTGCGTCCCATCGAGGCCATCGCGAAGGAACTCGACGTCACAGTCGACGAACTACTCGATTCCATCAGCCGTGTCCGTCCCCTCCTCTATCGCGCACGCCAGCAGCGTGTACCTCCCGGACTGGACGACAAGATCATCACCGCATGGAATGGCATGATGATCTCGGCAATGGCCGAGGCAGGACGTGTGCTAGGCATAGATCGCTACGTCGAAGGAGCTCGGCATGCAGCTGATTTCCTATTGCGTGTACATCGTACGTCTGATGGCACTCTGCTACGGACCTCTCGGCAAGGGCGAGCACATCTGAACGCTGTCTTGGAAGACTATGCATGCTTAGCCGAGGGTTTGATTGATCTTTACGAGGCAGCGGGAGACGAGCGCAATCTCCAAGCAGCGCGACAGCTGGCTGAACGCATCCTGGAACTGTTCCGGGACGAAGAGCAGGGAGGATTTTATACCACGGCTACGACCCACGAAACGCTGATCGTCCGTGGACGGGAAGCGGCCGACGGAGCGACGCCGAGCGGCAATGCTGTGGCGGCTACCGTGCTGGCAAGGCTGGCCTCCCACCTTGACCATCAGGAATTTCGAGAAGCTGCTGTTGCAGCCATCCGTGCTTATGGACGACAAATGACCCGGTACCCACGAGCGTTTGCGAAAAGCCTGGCCGTGGTGGATTTCTTGACTGAGGGACCGATCGAATTAGCGTTCGTGGGCCGATCAACAGACCCCGGATTGGCTGCACTCAAGCAAGTGGTGCGAGAATTCTATCTACCCAATCGAATCATCGCCGTCGGTGATCCGAGCACATCACCATCCACTCATCCGCTGTTGGCCGGAAAGGACCTTGTCGATGGTCGTTCGGCAGTGTATCTCTGTCGAAATTTTTCCTGTCAACGTCCATTGACCGATGCGCAAGAGGTTTCGGAATCTCTTCGAGCAGCCTCTATAAGAATGTCGCACGAGTCACAGAGGGTACGGCTTCAAGGAGCCTCGCTCGCTGGCAACGCTACGCCCGAAGGCACGGCCAGACATGCTGCTCGGATTGCGAATCAAGCGAGTACTCGCGGTCACATGGAACGAGGATTTGTCACGTTGGGGCAGACCGGCTTGACGACTTCCCGACTCGGGTTTGGAACATACCGCGTCGATACTAGAGAACCTGAGCACCGTAAGGCGCTTGTACAAGCGTTGCGTGAAGGAGTCAATCTGATCGATACCTCGACAAATTATATGGATGGTGACAGTGAACGACTGGTTGGAATTGTATTACGTGACCTGATCAAATCGAATGACCTGACTCGTGACGCCGTCATTGTTGTATCAAAAATCGGGTACGCCCAAGGGGAGAACTTCAAACAGGCTCAGGCAAGAGAACGCACTGGTCGCCCCTACCCTGAAATGGTCAAGTATGGGGAAGGCATCTGGCATTGCATCCATCCGGACTTCCTGGCCGACCAGCTGACGGCATCGCTCGATCGACTGGGGCTGGCGTCCCTCGATTTCTGCCTATTGCACAATCCTGAATATTTTCTTGCGGAGGCGGCTCACCGGGGCGAAACAGACCTAACTGCTCTTCGTAAAACGTTTTACCAACGACTCGAGAAAGCCTTTGCGTATTTCGAGTCTCAAGTCTCGGCAGGGAGGCTCCAATATTTTGGAGTGTCATCCAACACAGCGACTGCTGAATCTACCAATTCAGATGCGACATCATTATCTCACATGCTCAACGCGGCGAAAGCAGCGGCTGCCTCTCACGGTCGGGGCCGCCATCATTTTGCGGTGCTTCAGGTTCCTATGAATCTCCTTGAATTTGGAGCCCTGTTCACCCCGAATACCGGTGATGCGTATGCACACACGGTGCTAGATCTTGCCCAGCGAGAAGGCATCGCCGTGCTAGTGAACCGACCGCTCAACGCCATGTCGCAGAAAGGCAGCGGTGTGTTGCGATTAGCCGAGTTTCCGATTGAAGGAGATCCGGTTGATTTCGATCGCCAACGTCATATCGTGTCCGAACTGGAAAACGAGTACCGCAGGTCGATTGCACCCGCACTTCAATACAGCGGCCAGGGAACGGCACCGGCGGACTTCTTTCAGTGGGCCCATGAACTTGCTCGTATACGATCACACATTCGAGGACTCGAGCATTGGGAGCAAATCGAGCATCACATGATTGGACCGCATGTGAATCAGGTTTTGCAGCACATTACACAGCACACCACCGGTGAGAATGCGGAACGATGGGAGGCTTGGCAAGCCCGTTATCTCCCAGAGCTTTTGACCTTGTTGCGTGGGCTTCGGAGAGAGGCGACGGAGCGAAGTCGCACAATCTCTGCGACAATCACCGCAATCATCGATCCATTGTTGCCGGAGCTAAGACGAGGGGAATCTCTTTCGAAGAAAGCCCTGTGGGTCTTGACGAGCACTCCGGGGGTGACCTCTGTGCTCGCCGGAATGCGAACGCCGGCGTACGTCGACGACGCCCTCGCCGTTCTTGGATGGAGTCCGGTGGCCTCCGTCCAGCCGATTTATCAAAGGCTCAAAGAGGTGCCTTTGCCCCCATGATGATTCTGAAGCGAACCAAAGACGTTTACTTGGAGAGACGTAGCAGACTTTGCCAGGAACGAATCATATTCTTCATCCGCGACCCAGGAACGAGAGATTTTCGACCGCTCGATAAGGGCCTCCGGCTGCTCAGCTGTTGAATGCGCTGAGTAACGTCTCGATACCCAGGATCTTCTCTACGAATCCATCGGTAGGCTTCCAGCGTCTCCGCGATGCGACCGAGTGATTCAAGGGTGCGACCCAAAACATAGAGAATCTGAACGGTCTCTTTGACCGAAGAAGTCGGCGACTGGAGCGCCTTACGGAATGCAATGACTGCCGCCTCGTATCGTCCGCTCGATTTCCAGCAGAGACCCATTTGGGCATGTGCTTTCAGGGCGTAGGCCTGATCGTTTGCGGCCTTCTCGAATTGCTCCATCGCTTGCTTAAGCAAGCCAGCTTTTCGGAGCGCAACCCCCCGCTCATACCACTCTGCCGACTCAATTATTGGTTCCATGGATTTTGAGATAACTACTGCATTGTATGCATAGGCTAACGTCATGCCGGAAGCCCTCATACCATAATTGCTGAAATGACACAGCAAAACTTAGGCCACGAAAAAGTGTGCGAAAGTTCGAGACTGGTCAAGGGGTTATAGAGCTCATTGTGCCTTCCTGCTGGTGAAACAGCACTGTAATGAACAAATATTGTTTCAGACCTGATCGAATCTGTGATGAAGATAAAGATGGTAGGAAAGTAGAAGACCGAGGAACTCAGAAGGTGACTTCCCGCAGAGGGTCGCGATTCGCGTGAAACCACTGAATTGTCTTCTTGAGCCCATCGCGCAGCGAGTGTTTAGCTTGAAACCCGAAGAATTGTTTCGCACGATCGACATCCAAGCATCGTCGAGGCTGGCCGTTCGGCTTTGACGTGTCCCATTCGATTCGGCCCGTAAACCCGATTTCCGCCGCGATCATCGAGGCAAGACTTCGGATCGTAATTTCTTCTCCTGTACCCAAATTGACTGGAAGGCTTTCATTATAGGCCTCGGCAGCGCGCAGGATGCCCTCAGCTGCATCGTCGACGTAGAGAAACTCTCGACTTGGAGATCCATCGCCCCAGAGTATGATTTCGGAGCGCTGGGCAGATTTGGCTTCGAAACATTTTCGAATGAGGGCCGGGATCACATGAGAGGTAGTCAGATCAAAGTTATCGCCAGGACCATAGAGGTTGACGGGAAAGAGAACGATGGAATTGAACCCATACTGCTGCCGATAAGCTTGTGATTGGACCAGGAGCATTTTTTTCGCCAGTCCATATGCAGCGTTCGTTTCTTCCGGATATCCATTCCAGAGATCGTCTTCTTTGAACGGAATGGGAGTAAATTTCGGATACGAGCAAATCGTAGCCAACGCGACGAACTTTTGGAGCTGTCGTTGGCGTCCCACTTCCATCAGCTGTACGCCCATCATCAGGTTATCGTAAAAGAATTTTCCTGCATTCGCCTGGTTGGCGCCGATTCCGCCGACACGCGCGGCAAGATGGATGACGAGGTCCGGTGCAGCGTCATTATACAGACGCTTCACGTCAGCCATCTCGACCAAGTCATAGTCCCGGCTTCTGGGAACGACGATCCGGGAACATCCTAGTGCTCGCAACCGGGCGACAACGACCGAGCCGAGAAATCCTGCTCCGCCTGTCACAAGAACTCGTTTATCCGACCAAAATGAACTCACGACTACTTCTTCGGTTTGATGCCTTCAAGCCGCTCCCGCTCTGCAGCCACATCAGCGTCTACCATCATAGACACGAGTTCCTCGAAACGCACTTTCGGTTCCCACCCCAAAACCTGTTTAGCCTTGCTTGCGTCGCCGATAAGCAAATCCACCTCAGTCGGCCGATAGTATTTATGATCGATCTTTACATGTTTTCGCCAATCCAATTGAAGTCGAGAGAACGCCAGGTCTAAGAGATCACGGACGGTATGAGTTTCTCCGGTCGCAATAACGAAGTCCTCTGGGTTCGGCAACTGCAACATCATCCACATGGCCTGCACATAATCACCGGCAAATCCCCAGTCGCGTTTGGCATCAAGGTTTCCGAGATAGAGGTCCTGCTGAACACCGAGTTTGATCCGTGCGGCAGCTTTGGTGATCTTCCGGCTAACAAATGTTTCGCCACGGCGCGGCGATTCATGGTTGAAAAGGATGCCGTTACAGGCGAAGAGATCGTACGCTTCGCGATAATTGACCGTAATCCAATAGGCGTATACCTTGGCGGCGCCATACGGACTCCTGGGATAAAACGGCGTCGTTTCTCGTTGTGGAACCTCAAGAATTTTCCCGAACATTTCACTTGAAGATGCCTGATAGAATTTTGGTTTCAGTCCAGACTCACGAATGGCTTCCAGAAGACGAATGGTCCCCAATCCGGTGATTTCGCCCGTGTATTCCGGAATATCGAAGCTCACACGGACATGACTCTGGGCACCAAGATTGTATATTTCGTCAGGCTGAATGGTACGGAGAATGCGGTTTAATGAACTGGCGTCATTCAGGTCCCCATATACAAGATGAAGCCGCCGGCCTGGAACGTGCGGGTCTTCGTAAATCGGATCAATACGACCTGTATTGAACGAGCTCGACCGTCGAATGATCCCGTAGACTTCGTACCCTTTTCCCAGCAGAAACTCTGCGAGATAGGATCCGTCTTGACCAGTGATACCGGTAATCAACGCTTTTTTCACGCCTATGCTCCTTCTTGAGATCGAATTATGGAAGGATTCAGAAAATTTGTCTATCGAGATGGTATAGTTTAGTTCAGTGCGGATTATCAGACGGCTGTCCGACGCCGACGCAGTCCGTTTCGATCTATTGCATAGAGCTTATGCTGAGTACTACAATCGCTGGGTGAAGTGATCTCTGTGCGGAAAGGTACCTCCCAACTCATGACGATTCGTCGGTGGATCATACTTTTTTATCTTGTCTGCGGAACGTTCTTTCTTGCCCATGCCGTCAATGCGGTGATCGCGAACGCGTTACACGTGCCGCCGGATTTGTTGCATAGTTCCATTTTTCTTCCTTCTGAGTCGGTGGCTACTGCACCTCCGTTGCAATTGGCTGAACAAATTCGCCTGAGGGGCATTTTCCCGCTGCCCTCTCCCCCCATCGAGTCTGGTTCCGTGGGAAACACTCCGCAAGCACCAATCCGAGCTTCGTTGAATTTGGCCGCTAAACTACGACTCCTCGGCGTGGTTATGGGTGAGTACGGAGGGATAGCAGCCATCATTGAGGAGTTAGCAAGCAAGAGGCAGCTCTTCGTGCGTCTTCATGGGAATATCCCAGATGCCGGCGAAGTCAGTGAGATCCGTCGAGATGGCATTATCGTTCGCCAAGGCAATCAAGAGGAATTGCTCGAATTAGCCGTGATGCAGTCAGACAAACCGGCGTTTTCACCACCAGCGGTCGCAGGCGCGGTCAAACCGGCAAGCGGTCTTCCACTACGAAAAGTGCTTGATCGGCGAGAAGTCGAACAAACAATGAACGACCTGCCTAAATTGCTGTCGCAAGCACGGGCCGTTCCGTATTTCGTGAATGGGTCAATGAATGGATTCCGCCTAGATTTTATAGCTCCCTCCAGTTTCTACGAAAAGATAGGATTGCAGTACGGGGATGTGTTGCAGCAGGTCAATGGCGTGGAAATCCGTGATCCTGCCACCATGTTGACGCTGTTTCAGCAATTAAGGAATGAGCAGACGGTGAAGCTGGACCTCCTGCGTAACAATCAGCGGTCGACATTGACGTACGAAATCCGTTAACAACTCCATCATTCACTCGAAATTTCCTCGGTCCTTGTTTCTCGAACCGAATTCCCGCTGTCCCAGCCATTTTACGCCGAAACTTGTCAGAGCAGGTCCAGGAAGAGTATTTTAGTTGGACTGGGGCCTCGATCTGTCAAATTCCGAGCTTCGGCCGTAGGAGCTTCCAACGGCAAGGACATCCGTCGATGCAGAACAATCCAGGACGCCCACTCCTCGGTGCTATCCTCGAACAAAAATTTGCCTTGCCCGAAGCAAAATTGCTCGAAGCCTTGAATATCCAGCAGAACAAAGGGGGTCGCTTAGGAGAGATTTTAATCAGGCTTCGCGCGATTGAAGAGGATCAGCTCATTCAGGCCTTGGCCTTCCAATTTGAATTGCCCTGGCTCCCTCAGCTGGAAGCAGGCCAGGTCGACCAGGAATGGATTAAAAAGGTGCCCATTCATTTCGCCCGTCGGTATCGGGTCCTCCCACTCAAGACTGAAGAAGGCTCCGTGATCGTTGCAACGACAGACCCTCTCGAAACCGTGCCCCTGGACGATTTACGGTTGCTTTTGGGACTGCCCGTCAAACCAATTCTCACGAGCGGAATCTCCCTTTTGGCTTGTCTCAATCGAGTTTACGACGAAGCTGCGAGTCCAGCTGGAGCGGAGAAGGTGATGGAGGACATCGCGGCAAACGACAATTTGGAGCAGTTGGCATACGCCCTCGATGAGCCACAAGATTTGCTCGACGCCACGGACGAGGCTCCGATCATCCGATTGGTCAATTCAGTGTTGTTCCAAGCGGTTCGCCAGCGCGCCAGCGACATTCACTTCGAGTCTTTCGAGCGAGGGCTCGTCGTTCGCTATCGGATCGACGGCGTCCTCTATCCGGTCCTGACGCCGCCCAAACACTTACAAGCCAGCATCATTGCGCGCTTGAAAATCTTGGCTGGTTTGAATATCGCGGAAAAGAGACTTCCTCAAGACGGGCGATTCACGATACGTACCGCTGGGAAAGATGTTGACCTACGCGTATCCGTACTACCCACGGCACATGGCGAGCGAGTTGTGCTGCGGCTACTGGAGAAAGAAAACAAACTGCTCAATCTGTCCGAGATGGGCTTTTCAGCTGATCGACTCGGCGTCATTCAACAATTGATTCAATTATCCCACGGCATCATTCTGGTGACGGGTCCCACAGGGAGCGGGAAAACCACGACCTTATATGCCGCACTTAGTCAAATTAACGCTCCGGACAAGAACATCATCACCGTCGAGGATCCGATCGAATATCAATTGCTCGGGATTGGACAAATGCAGGTCAATCCGAAGATCAATCTAACCTTCGCCGCCGGGCTCCGATCCATTTTGCGCCAGGACCCTGATGTCATCATGATTGGAGAAATTCGTGATCGTGAAACGGCTGAAATCGCCATTCATGCCTCACTCACTGGGCATCTGGTTTTCTCCACGCTTCATACGAACGATGCAGCGAGCGCGGCGACCCGCTTGATTGATATGGGCATCGAACCGTTCTTAGTGGCCTCTTCAGTCGTTGCCGTGCTCGCTCAAAGACTGGTTCGACGAGTCTGTAAGGATTGCCGGCAGGCTTATCCCCCTGACGATGAGGAACTGATTCGCTTGGGAATCGTTCCCCCGAAAGCGCGTCCGATGTTTTACCGCGGTACCGGGTGCGCAGCCTGTTCCCAAACAGGGTACCGGGGGCGAACGGGCATCTATGAATTGTTGGTCATGGACGATGAGATCCGCCGGTTGATCGGAGCTAAAGCAGACTCGACTGCCATCAAACAAGCTGCTGTCAGCAAAGGCATGATTACGCTAAAAGACGATGGAGCAGACAAGGTGTTTCACGGAATCACGACGACTGAGGAAGTCATGCGGATTACGCAGCAAGAAGTCGAGATTTAGCATGCCTGTCTACCAATATAAAGGTTATCGAACTGACGGAGGGACAGCAGCTGGTATCGTCGATGCGGAAAGCCCGAAGGTTGCTCGACTGAAGCTCCGGAAGGTTGGCGTATTTCCGACCGACATGGTTGAGCAGGGTCAGGCGGTGGCCGGAAGTCGTGCGAAAACGACAGCCGTGTCAATCACCTTGAGCGCTCGTTCACCGGTCCTGACAACGACAGACGTGGCTTTGCTGACACGCCAGTTGGCGACGCTCCTCGTAGCCGGCCTTCCACTCGTTGACGCCCTCGGTGTTTTGGTCGACCAGGCGGACAAAAAACCAATCAAGAGTCTGATGGCCGATGTTCGGGAACAGATCCGTGGTGGGAAATCATTGAGTGGCGTGCTGGAACAGTATCCCAAGGAATTCTCTCAGATCTATGTTCACATGGTCCGTGCGGGAGAAGCCAGCGGAGCCCTAGATCAGATTCTTTTCAGATTGGCCGAGTTTTTGGAGAAGCAACTGAGTCTCAAACATAAAGTGACCAACGCTGTACTCTACCCAGCTTTGATGCTTGTAGTCGGGATCGCGTTGCTCTTTTTTCTCATGACTTTCGTCGTGCCAAAGATTACCGCTGTTTTTACTAACCTGAAGCAAGCTCTACCTTGGCCCACTGTAATTTTGATGAGCATCAGTCGGTTTTGCGCGGATTATTGGATGATCATGCTTGGCGCGCTGGCTGTGGCAGGCTGGGCGCTACAGCGCGCCATAAAAACCGACGCAGGTCGCACCGCGGCCGATCGGTTACTTCTCAGACTCCCTCTCACCGGTGAAGTCGCGCGAATGGTGTCGATATCCCGCCTTGCCAGTACGCTCGCCACCATGTTGGGTAGTGGGGTGCAACTACTCGAGGCCTTGGATGTCTCGAAGCGGGTCATGAATAACCGGGTTCTCGAGCAGACCGTCGAGGATGCTAGAAAAAACATCAAGGAAGGAGAAACCATCGCTGACCCATTGAAACGTAGCGGGGAATTCCCTGCGTTGGCGACGCATATGATCGCCGTCGGAGAACGAAGTGGTGAGATCGAAGAAATGCTCCGTCGCATCGGACAGATTTACGATGCAGAAGTCGATCGGGTGATCGCCCGGTTCACGTCGCTGTTGGAGCCGATTATGATTCTCGTCATGGGCGTGCTCGTCTTTTTCATTGTAGTGGCCATTCTGCTGCCGATTTTTGAAATGGGGCAAATGGTACGATGAGCCGCCGATACCAAAGGAGATTTCACGTGCGACAGGGAACGAACACCGTCAGAAGAATCCGGGAGACGATCCGATCTCAACGAGGCTTTACCTTTATCGAGATCATGGTGGTTGTGGCGATCTTAGCTATTCTTGCGGCGTTGGTTGTCCCTCGTATCATGGGTCGCACCGATGATGCAAAACGGACGGCTGCGAAAGTGCAAATTCGAAATATCGAGGGGGCACTTCAATTGTATAAGCTCGACAACGGCGTGTACCCATCAACTGAACAAGGATTAAAAGCGTTGGTGGAGAAACCCGCGGTTGGCGTCGTGCCAAAGAAGTGGAAACTCGGGGGGTACATTCAGAAACTTCCTGAAGATCCTTGGGGCAATCCGTACAAGTATCTCAGTCCGAGTCCAAAAGGTGACTATGAGATTACCTGTCTCGGAACGGACGGTGAAGTGGGAGGAGAAGGGATTAATGCAGACATTACCAACTGGAATCTGGACAAAGAATAATTCATGGACCGAAGGGCGAAAGATCAGTGGCAGACAGCAGTGTGTGATGTAACAGGCTTTACGCTCCTCGAAATGATCTTCGTGCTCTTCCTGATGGTCGCTCTCCTCGGCCTCGTCATTCCCCGAATCACGTTTGGAGACAACCTCAGCACCGTCGGCCGTCGTCTTGTCGGGACGATTCGAGCACTCCAAGGCATGGCCACGTTGGCGCAAAAGCCTGTTCATCTTTACATAGACATGGACCACGGCACCTATTGGCCCATGGTGCTGGAAGGAAAAGAAGAGAAAGTCCCGCTTGATGCCGCCTGGTCGACCCCGATTCCGCTACCTGAGTCGGTTCGCATAACGGAGTTCACCGCGGCCCAAGGAACGAAAACAAACGGCCGTGCCGATCTATGGCTCTACCCAAGCGGGCGGATTGATCCGGTCACGATTCACCTGGCCGATGGAGCCGCAAACATACTGGCTATTGCCGTAGAGCCGGTTACAGGTTCGATCCGAGTCAGTGACCAACGCATTGAGCCATTGAAACCACCTCCGATTCCTGATCGTGTTAAACCTTATCTCCAGCCCCTTCCTCTCGGTGGTGCCCCGGTCCCTGCAGGCCTTCGGCCCTAGCGAAGTCTCTTATGCTCACTAAGCACAGGATTCTTGTTCCAGGTCGAAACAATCGAACAACGCAGTCAGATGGATTTACCCTCCTGGAGGTCTTGCTTGCTCTTGGCATACTTGCATTGGCGTTGCCTATTCTCTTGGGCCTTCGAAACTGGGATCTGGATCTGTATGCCAGGGCGGATGAACTGACGACCGCTACGCTTCTCGCCCAAGAAAAGCTGCTTGAGACAGAACTGACTAAAGCGTTCACTCTTGGTGAAACCAGCGGCGACTTTCAAGGTCCTCCGTTGGGATTTCAGTCGCTTGGAGATACAACCAACCGGGCACCGAACTATCGCTGGAAGCGCACCGTGATCCCAACTCCTCTCACTCTGGTCCGAGAAGTAAAAATTCAAGTGCTTTGGCCAAGAGGAAATACAGATGAATCGATTGAGGTGAGCACCTATGTCCTTACAGCCCCAACGTCATAACTCAGAGCACGGCTTTACCCTCATTGAGATCCTACTCGCGGTAGCGCTTGTTGCCACTATCGCCGCCCTGGTATTCGGTTCGCTGGCAACGACGCTGAACGCGATTGATGTTGCACGAGGCAGCGCTGCCAATGGACAGATCGTAAGAACGACCATGCGCCTCATGGCAGACGAACTCTCGATGGGAGTCAGTTCGCAGGTGACGCCATGGATGGGTGTCAATGCGCAGCAAGACAATCAACCGGCCGATACAATCGTATTTCTGACAATGGGACAGTTTCGAGGAGCCGAGTCGGAGCATGACACAGAAATTGTCCGTATCGTCTATACCAGAGAACGGGACAAATTGCTTCGATTGGTCCGCCGGAATTTGTATGGTCTGACGGACGAATCGTTGGGGCAACTGGAGTTATTGGAAAAGGTCAAAGGTTTTAATGTGCGTTATTACGATGCTCAAAATAAACTATGGGTAGACGAATGGGATGGCCGAGCACGATCCAAACCTCCTGGCGCCTTGTTGATCGAGCTCACGCTCCAACAGGATAACGTTGAGCCGCAGACCTTTCGCCACTGGGTTACTATCGGAGCGTCCTCGTGACCATTCCTATTCAGGTGCCCGAACGAGTTCGCGAACCATTAGCCTGGTGCAGCGGAGCGGTTGCGCTCTTTGTTGTGTTTGTCATGAGCACGTTCCCCTATGGGCTGCTACAGGCCAGGATTTTAGCGGAAGTAACCAGGGCTAGCGGGATGGACGTGCGTGCCGGCGAGTGGTCGGCAGGACTACCGCTCGCCATTGAATGGCGGGATGTTGTTCTTGATGGTTCTACAGGCGAACCAATCAAGATCGATTCACTTCAAGCCAAGATAGGAGTATTTCGCGCAATCACGGGGACCGTAGCGATGGATCTTCTCGTTCAGTTCCCGAAATCAGTTCAAGCGGAACAAGGTCGTATTCAAGGGATGGTCAAGGCCGCGTCATGGTCATTGCAAGGCCCAATAGAGATAAGGGCCAAGTGGCAACAAATCGAACTGTCTTCATTGCTGAAACCTTATGTCAGCCGAGGGCTTCTTCAGGGTGAAGGACTCCAGCGGTGGGACAACACGACCTCAGGTATGGAGGGCCTCCGGGGGGATGGAACCTGGAAGGCTGAAGTCAGAGATTTAACGCTGGAACCCTTTTCTCTTGGAAAAGGAACATCGCCAGCTTTATCCTTTACCCGTGTGACGGCAGTGGTAACCTGTCATCAATCTGTTTGTGATGTAACTGAGTTCAAGGCCGAAGGGCCTGATGGATCATTTACCATACAGGGACAGGTGACATTGCAACGCCCTATCGGGAAAATCCCTTTAGCACTGAACGTTTCGGTGACACCAGGAGCCAGTCTCAGTCAAAAACTCGGAAGTCTGGGCTTACCCCCTTTTCAAGCAGGGGTTCCAGTGACCTTTAAGTTATCGGGGCCCGCCAACGCCCCCCAAGTTGCATTTTAAGGCCCTTCTAGGGTCTTATATAGTACTCAGCCTGAGGCTTGGTGCTGGCTGTTTTGCGACGAGGAGTACGGTGTGATTGCCGAATGTGTCGGGCTTGACATCGGACAAACGGCGTTCAAGGCCGTGCGGTTTCGTCGTCGCCTGACCGGACGCGAATCTGTTGAGTATTTCCACCATCCGCTCCCGTTTGGACGACCGAGCGAAATCGACCCGGCTCGTCGTGCAACGATGCTCCGGAATTTCCTCTGGCAACATGGCTTGTACAACAGCGGAGACATTGTCACCGCTCTCCCCTGCCAGGACTTCTTTATTCGGACTTTGTCGTTTCCCTTCCGCGAACCCAGCAAGCTCGCCCAGGTCGTGCCATTCGAGGTGGAGAATTTAATTCCGCTCCCGCTCGAAGAAGTGGCCATGGGCAGCATGGTCCTGCCTCCCCGTGAATCCGTCGACGGAGGGACGAAAGTAAAGGGATCGGATGTGCTCGTGACAGCAGCACCGCGTGAAAAGATTTCGGAGCACCTTCGCTTTCTGGCAGCAGCCGAGCTCAATCCTGCGGCGATCAACGTCGACGGGATGGCGCTCTTCTCCGTCGCGCAGTTCCTAAAAAGCGAGGGAGCGCCTGTACCCGGCGATCTGGCTATCATCGACGTAGGGGCCTCTAAGACCACCCTATGTCTGATTCGTGAAGGTCGTCCAGTCGTTCTGCGCACCGTCCTCTGGGGTGGAAATCATCTCACCCATGCTCTAGCGGTGCGATATGCCTGCTCTTTTGCTGAGGCCGAACGACGCAAGCGCGCCATGGCAGTGCAAGAAGTCGATGCCTGGCTTGAACCGTTGTTAAAGGAATTGCGAGTGACCCTCCATCCTTATGATGGGACCGGCCGACAAGGAATCACGCATTGCTGGGTTTCGGGAGGCGGATCAAAGCTACGAGAGCTGGGTGGCCACGTCGCGCACAACTTGGGATTGGTCCCGGTCGGACCGCGCCAAGGCTTCGGCGCAAGCTGTCCACGAGCGTTTTCGATCGCGTTTGGATTGGCCATTCACCCGAAAATCGTTCGCCCTCGTTGGAAAGGTCGATCTACGGATTCAGAATTGGCCGTTGATCTCAAGGAAGCGAGCGCCTTCGGCCAAGAACCATCCAGTACAGCGAAGCAAGACCGCCAATTGGCGATGTGGGGCGCCCTCGTGATTGGGATCTTGGCTTTGTTTGACCTCTCTACGCGTTTCGTATTGAAAGACTCGGCCTTCACAAAACTGAAACAGTCCTTACAGGTACAATATGAACAGACTTTTGGGGCCGGAGCGGCTCCTGGGGAAGAACTTGACCAGGCACGTTATCGTCTCTCACAGGTCGAGAAGAGCTTATCGGTGATCGATGGATCCAAGGTGTCAACCCTTGCGATGCTTGCTGATCTGGGGAAGCAGGTTCCTTCGGAAATACTACTCAAAATTCGTGAACTGACTATCGACGGATTAATGGTCCATCTGGAGGGAGAAACCGTCTCTTTCGATGCAGTCGAGAAGCTGAAGCAAGCGTTTACGTCGACAACCCATGTTCAGGATGTCACCGTCACCGATACAAGAGTGGGTACGGTGCCAAATCAAGTCGTCTTTCGCTTGAACTATTCGGTCAAAAAGCCATGATCCGCACGCTTACAGAACGGTGGCAACAATATACTGGTCGGGAACGGGTGCTCCTTCTTATTGGAGGAGCAATTGTGGCAGCAAGCTTCATTTTCCTCGTAATCGTGGACCCTCTCCTGTCAAAACTCGACAAATTGGATCGGCAGTTGAATCGCAAGCAGAAAGACATCCAAGAGTTGGCTATCGTAGCCCAAACCTATGCGGGAAAGCAGGCCACACTAGCGAAGCTGGAACAGCGGATGCCCCCGGCCGATGCGCAATTCTCGCTCCTCGCTTTTATGGAGGAGGCAACGACCACTGCACAGATTCGTGACCGCATTGTGGGCATGCAACCGCAAAACCCGACGGTGGTCCAAGGATATCAGGAAACTGCCGTCGATCTACGTCTCGACGGTGTACAGTTGCCGCAACTCCTTGCCCTATTAGTTGCCATCGAGCAAGCGCCTTACGAAGTTCAAGTACGCCACCTGCAGCTCAAACCTAAGTTCGACAATCCAACGAATCTTGATGCCACATTGCGAATCGTGACCTATGCGAAAGCGTAACGAACAGGGCGTTGCCCTGCTCCTTGCCCTTTTGGTACTCGCGCTGTTGGTTGCCATCATTCTCGAGTTTGATGGTGAGGCACGTCGAGAATATCGTGACGCAGCCGCGTTTCGTGATAATTTTAAATCATGGGTATTGGGGCGGGCGGCGGTGCAAGCGGCACGTGCCGTACTCCAACAGGATTTCTTGCTCGATACGCAAGTGGGTCAGCAGTTTGATGCCTCGACAGACCTCTGGGCCCTGCCCATCAAAAATTATGCGATCGGTGACGGCCTCCTGAACGCTCAAATCGAGGATGAACGGGGCAAGCTGAACCTCAACGATCTGGCTGCCGGCGGGGATCCTAACGCCAGAAAGGCAATTGTTCTTCGTACAAAACGGCTGTTTGAATTATTACAAGTGAACCCCGATCTTGTTGACGCTATCGTTGATTGGGTTGATTCGGATGAAATCCCCCAACCGGCTGGTGCCGAAACTCTCTACTATCAGTCACTACACCCCGCTTATCGCGCGGCCAATGCACCTCTCCAAACATTACTGGAACTTCGCCTGATAAAGGGAATGACACCGGAGATTGTCAACCGGCTGTCTAAATTCGTGACCGTCTATCCGCCGGACGGTAACAGCAAAGTGAATCTGAACACAGCCGATCCGATTGTGATCCAGGCCCTCGATCCACAAATTACACAAACGGTGGCCGGAGAGGTTGTGCAGGGACGTCCGTTCAAGACCATCCAAGATCTCGATCGGGTAAGTAGTTTTGCACCGATCGGGCAGCAACTGCGATTACAGAATATCTATGATGTACGGAGCGACATGTTCTCGGCTCACATGATTTTGACCATCAACGACGTCACCAAAACCGGAACTGTGGTGATCCAGCGCAACACAAGTGATGGCTCCGGAACGGTGATGTACTTTCGCATGTTATAAACTCTGTCCTGCCGGCGTAACTCCTCCATCACGAAGATTTAACACACCCGTAACACTGCGGTTACTCATACGCAATCCGATAAAGATACCCTACCGGCTGTATGTCACAAACGTCTACCATACAGGGAGGGAGATACGAATGGTAATGCGCTTGAAATCGTTCGTCAGATGGCGGCCTTTGGGAACAGTGACGACAAGTAGTCGTTTGCTGCTCGTCGTGCTGATCGTGACACTAGGGGCCCACCAATCGGGCGCAGAACAAGGCGGCCCCTTCGCCAGTGTGGCAGTAGACGCCGATCTCGCACATTACGCTCCCCAAGAGCAAGTGGCCGGTGGTCTCCGAATTCAAGGATCGGAGACCATGTATCCTCTCCTGACACGTCTCGGAATGGAATTTCAACGACGGCAGCCAAAGGTGAACGTCAGTGTGAAGGGTGGCGGTTCAAGTAAGGCGATCGAGGAATTCCTACAGCCGCTTCCAATCAAAGCCGGGATGATTACACTCAAAGAAGAACGCTCTACCCACTTCCCCTTCATCGCCACGTCGCGGGAGCTCTTTGATGCAGAGATCAAAGAATTCGTCACTCAGCATGGGCACGAACCGGTGGCCGTGCCTGTCGCCGTCGACGCGGTCGCCCTATACGTCCACAAGGATAACCCTCTCACCGGTCTGACGTTGGACCAGGTCGATGCCATCTATTCAACCACCCGCAACAGAGGTTACAAGATGGAGATCAAACAGTGGGGACAGCTGGGGTTATCTGGAAGGTGGGAACGCGCCCCGATCCAGCTCTATGGCAGGGATCTGAAATCCGCAACACGAGCATTCTTCCTAGAACACTGTCTGGCTGGAGGTGATTTCACACCAGGAGTCCATGAGACCCCAGGAGCCGCCTCGGTTATTTTGGAGATAGGTCGGAATCAGATGAGCATTGGATATAGTGGCCTCGGATTGCAATCATCCATGGTCCGTGTGGTTCCACTTGCGGAGAGCGAGGGAATGCCTTTCATCGCTCCCACGTCCTCCACAATGAAAGACCAGACCTATCCCCTCCGGCGTGTGCTGTATCTTTATTTCGACAAGGCTCCTGAGTCCCCTCTGCCTCCCGCAGCGAAAGAATTTCTCTCGTTTATCATGAGTCAAGAGGGACAAGAGGCCGTGACGAAGGCCGGGTTTTTCCCACTGCCGGTGAATCAGGTGAAAAAGAGCCTGGTCACACTCAGCATGCGTTCCATGCCCGCTCAGACTATCTCCCAATAACCACTGACCAGGCCTAACAGAGGTCTAGCCGGTTATTGTGAAGGGGCCGATCGTGGACTTGGTCGTTTGGATTTGGCTTTCTCCAACTCCTGACGCAAGCGTTCCATTTCATCGGCCAGATCCTTCATTTGTCTCGTCTGCTCCTCGATTTTCTTGCGTAGATCAAGATTGGAACTCGTGAGTTCTTTGATCTGGAGCTGGAGGTCTTCAGGAGACAGACTAGCCGGGCTCGACATTTGACCGTCTTTTGTGTCGAGCTGTGGTGTAACCTTGATTAGCGGTGCTGCAGCTGGTCGGCTTGCAGTGGACGACAGACGAGCCTCTCGGAGAGCAAGAACCTCCCGTGGCTTGACCGAGATATGAACCGACTCAAACGGGTCCCATCGAGGTTCTTCCGCGTCAGGAACCATCGCCGCGTTTGCCGGGTGGACTACCCAGAGCTTCATGCTTTTGGTGTCCCTGATATCCTTTTGGTCGCTGCCTCCCGTGTCAGTGGCTATAACAGACATATGGTCTCTCACCACGACATGCAGGTAGGGCCCGCGCAGAAACAGCGCGCCCGCTGTCCGCTCGTCTCGATAGGGAGCCTGTCGATTCACAAGCGAAAAGAAGATTCGCTCTGTAGGTCCAGCTCCTCGAAATGCGGTCGCGAGATGTGGGGCGACCTCACGCAATTCTTCGTCCTTGAACAAAGGAACAGGTCTCGGAGGAGCAAGTAGTCCCATAAGAGTGCCACTCCAGCCACTGACCTCAATCATCCCCAGGATTGCTTGCAGCTCCGTGGGAGAAAACTTGGCAGGATGGTTATTCTGCACCGGCTCTCTGGAACGTTTGATCGTGGGATCCAGCTCAATCCCAACCTGAAATCCCTGCTGATCGTACACCACCTGCTCGGTGCTCAGCACGCCGCAGGCTGATAGTCCTAGCACCATGATGCCGATCAACAGATCGAGATACGTACGTGACATAGCCCTCCTTCTCTGGAGCTATCCTATTCACATGTGAATTGAATACCCCAAAGACGGTCGGTTCCCATTTGCCCGCGCCAAGCCCGATCAGCCGCTTGGCTGACTTTCGGAACCTCCCCCTCTTTGATGACCCGTGATCCGTGTGGGCACTTGTCATTCATAAGGCGAAGCGCATCGCGGCGTCCAGCAGAAGAAAGCACGTCACCATCGTTTTGGACAGAATATGTGACCAGACCTCCAGTCGAGGTTTCATGCCGAAGAGACGCTTCATGTCCGCAGCCTCCTCCCACAAGAGTGGCGATCGTGAGAGTCATGAAGAGCCACCTCGGTCTGGCACCTATTCGAAACTCCGTCATGGATCTCCGCTATGGATGACTTGCACAGAAGGTCTGTTCCTCGAGTGTTTCATATCCCGCACCGTAGGAAGGGAAGTCGGCAATTTCTCGACTTCCTGTGTTCCAGATATGGAGGCATTGCGCCTTCACGGTAGGAAAACTCCGCGGGATATCATCTACGATGACGACTTTCGCGGTACGTGTCGTTCCCACAACAATAAGTCGGTTTCCTGTTTGGAGAAGCTTCGACTCAATTTGGCCCTGATAGGTAATGGTGAACTCTCCACTGCGCTTACCTGTGTCTTTGGGACCATAAGCCGGATGCTCGACGATCGGCAATTGGGCGGCAACAATAGAAACCGTACCCTCCTTTGTATCCGCTTGAATGATGCGGCCACCCAACTGGATTTTGTTGTCAGTCTTGGCGTTCGGTGTTAGCCTCCAAGCGCTGAAATCGAAGCTGTGATCCACGTCTTTGGTAACCTCGGGAGGAAATACTTGATATAGCGCGCAAGCATCGAAGACCAGACAGCAAAAAATCACGATCGCTCCTCGTAGAAATCTCATCGCATCCTCCTTACTCCTTACATAGCTCTATTTCAAGGGTCAGTCCCAATGACTGCTCTTGCCATCGACGTGATGAGTTACATGTATCGGATTTGGAACTCAAAGAACACAGCGTTCTGAGCGAACGGGTCCGTCGCAGAGCTATAGGCCGGAGTATTAGGCCCTGTGCCGAGTCCTGAGTGATGCCGAAACTCATAATTGAGTTGGATTTTCGACTGAAGCTTTGGTGGGAAATTTTCGAAATAATAGGAAAAGCCGACGATCGATCTCGTATACAAATCGTTCCCCATGGCGGTGTTTGGGTCGAATTGTTCGTACATGAAGGTCGGCTCGAAGTTCTCAAATACGCCATCGGTAATCAAATATTTCGCCAAAACATACCAGGTTCGCCGTTGCACCCCGGGTGCACCGGACCCGCCACACTGAGCCTGGTTCAGGCAAGAGCCGTTGGCTGGCACCCCTACCACGGTAGCATTAGCGCCATCATGGCCTTGCCAATATTCGCCTTGTGTCATAAAACCAGGAAAAAACTTCGAGGTATAACGAAAGTCTACGCCGTACCGATCGAATTCGCCCTTACCCCGTCCGTTGATGTTAGTGCCTGCGTTATTGGATTCTCCTTGGAGAGTCGTGAAACTGACAAATGACACATCCGACCCGAAGAGCCGAACCCGGCTGTAGAAGGCCTTGGGCCCATTGGCACCACCGATACCGGTCGTAGTGTTGACCTGCCCATTAGCTTGAAAGTTGTTATTGTTCATGATACCCGCGACGTATTCCAGGCGGTTGGCGATTTTCCCTCGCACATCCACGAAATAATCACGCTCCTGCAGGAAGTCGACTTGGCCGCCTGTTCCGTTCTTATTTTGTGTGGGACAAGGCGGTGTATTGCATCCAACCGATGAGAGATAGGGCGAGCTGATCACATCGCGCAACCCGCCGGAGGTTTCGGTAAAGATACCCCACGGCATCCGGAAGATGCCGAGACGAAAGAAATTCAGGTTCGGGGCCCAAGACTGAATCGGACGAAAGTCGATATAGGCCTCTCGGAAATACGTCGCAGATGTCGGATTCCCTGCTGCGCTGGTGTTGGATCCTGTTGGGGTATTCTTTGACAGGCTTGTGCTCTGAAACTCAAAAAGTGTATGCCACCGTGGAAGGGTATCACTGATCTTTCCCCAAAAGATAAGCTCTGCCCGGCGAACAAAAAAACTGTCTTGACTTTGCCCTTCCGGAACTTGCGCATTACTGTGACCGTAGACAAACTGAAGTGCATTGAGCCCAAAATTCACTTTGTCTCTCAGAATGGGAAGTAATTCAGTTCTCTCCTTCCAGTCTTCTATTGCATCCAGACGCCGGGCCTGGTCGGCTGATCGATATTCTTGCTCTGCTTTGATCCGAATCCATTCATCCATCGTGATCAGGCCTTTTTGAAGGAGGATATCTTCGACTGCGGCTCCTCCTGGCGGTAGTTCTTGCGCCGGTAAGGGGTTTTGTCCTTCAACCGGAGCCGATGTTGCTGCCTGCGCAAGCACCGCCGAAGATTGCGATGGATCTTGACTCTTCCTGAGCTCGCCGGCAAACGAACTGTCTACCCCTAGGGCTAACAACAGAACCACGATAACACCGCTGCTCGGCATCACTTGCCCCAATCTCACCATTTCCATACCCCCTTCTGCCAATGTGTGTGCAGCTGGAATAGGTGTAGCCACGCGTGATCACGAGAGAATTGCCGGCGTGTTACAGGATTGTTAACAATTAGTGTGGGCCCGGTTTCATGGGCCGGAACCGCGTATCTTGCAGAATGTCACGATCCGTGAGCCCAGTCGGCCTCAGCACTGGAGGGGGGCACTTGACTGCCGAAGAGAAGGTGCAGAGAGCGAGGGTACTTCTCAGAAACATCACGCGGCACAATTCAGCGCAATGTCTCACTCGCGACTTGAATGATGAATTGAGACGGAAATAGGAGCACGGGATGATAACAGGGGAGGTTTCCCATACCTATAAGGAGAAAGCGAGGACAGTCCGTTACGGTTGTTCGATTAGTCTCCAACCTTCTTTCTGTAGGCAACGTTCAGTGGCATTCGCTAACATCAGTTTGTTCCCCTGCTGAAGTTTGGGATCTTTCAACACGATGCTTTCGCATCGGTTGTAGTCAGTGATGAATTCTGAACTCGGCTTATTGGGATGCACCCATTCCGTTGAAGAACAAGCTGACAGAAGGCTCCAAGCTATGATTAATAACCCGAGAATTCCAACGCGCATGAATTCCTCCTCCAAGAAATTAGTGCGCAAGATAAACTGTCCGATATAAGCCGTCAAGCGACATATATGGAAGCACGAGGTCTATAGGAAGACCCTCAGATTTCCTGTCAACTCATGGTCAATTGCAGGCCTATCCCAGCAGTGCTGCCACTCCTAGAACACTCAACGATGTCAACGTCTTACGCGTGGTATTTGAATAACAACACGAACCACTCATTTGTATGGTTGTGCAGGGATACGTAACTCTGTTACGGTGTGCGCCTACACGAGGGACTGGTGAAACCGATCGATTATCTGATGATGGATGCTAAGCAAGCGGTCATGGAGGAGCAGCACCGGCGATTCCAGGATCTTCATCGAGAAGGGCGGTGGGTCGAAGCTCTGCACCAGATGCATGTGACATTGAATTGTGCAGCAGACCTTCTGAACGAGTCGCTGCGCGTCATGGATGAGACAATCGGGAATTGCCGTAACCCCTCCTCAAATCACAGCCACCCAGTCACCTGACCTAGCCCCCTTAATCCGGTCCACCCTGTATGTTAGGGTCGGGCCAAAAGGAGGGCCATATGCCACGTTTCCGTCACACCGTCGAACAGATCCTCGCCAAATTGCGTGAAGCCGAAGTCGCCCTGAGCAAGGGCCAG
>DASPUC010000053.1 GCA_035623075.1 Nitrospiraceae bacterium
GGCCCTTGCTCAGGGCGACTTCGGCTTCACGCAATTTGGCGAGGATCTGTTCGACGGTGTGACGGAAACGTGGCATATGGCCCTCCTTTTGGCCCGACCCTAACATACAGGGTGGACCGGATTAAGGGGGCTAGGTCACTAGAACCTGGCCACGAGAACGGTTCAGAGAGCCTTGTCTCAATGCCTCTCGGAAGGCAGTGCAGTCAGGAGTAGTGGGCCATGCGCATCGTCACAGACATTGGCGAAGGAGCTAATCATCAGGTACCTGTTGGGACATTGGACCGTCTAGCTCAACGGGTGTTCGTTATCTTACTGCTGGTGTACGGGTCCTCGTGCGCGCAGCCACAGCTCATTGAAGACTCTAAACTTAACCAACACAAAATCCACGATATCGTGAGCAGGGCCAGTTATGCCTCGGGATTATCTGTAGACCACCCGCTGTCGGTCAAATTGGTCGATCGAACCGAGCTACAGGAGATTCTCCACGAAAGCGCGAACGCCACGATACGATCCGATGTCTCAGCAGCGAGGCAAGATGGGCAGAATGCGATGGGGTTTCCTCAAGGGAGCCAGAAGGCCGAAGGGCACGTGGCCATCTTGTCGCGGACAGCTGGAGGACTCTATGTCCCGCGGACGCAAACTCTTTATATTCTCAGTGAGCACACGCGTTCCGCTAAAGGTAACATCCAGCTCAAATCACTCGGCACACTCGCTGATGACACTACGCTGGCTCATGAGGCTATCCATGCACTCCAGCACATTCACTATCCCGAGATTTTTGAGCTATCTGAGACAGTATGGCAGCAGCAGGCGGACGCCGCTATCGCACTTCAAGCGGCCATCGAGGGGGATGCCGGCCTCTGGTCGGCGCAGTCATTGGGGTTCCTCGCCAGGGCACGGGATCCGGAAGAGGTCCTTGATGCAGCTCGGGCGAATGACCTGGGGGCACTGAGTGATGCACCACCCCTCCTTCGTGAGCGGATTGCATTTCCCTACACCTACGGCTATCGGTTCGCGTACCACGAAGGCAAAAAAGGATTGGTACCTCCGCCGGCGTCGACCGAGCAGATTATTCACGTCAAGGATGGCGGGAGGCGCCCATTTCTGGCGATCGATCTATCCGATTTTGGTTCGTTGCTTGAGACGAAGGGATGTCGGATTCTTTTTCAAGATACGATGGGTGAGCTCATGCTCTCTCTGTGGCTTCGTAGCCTTCATTCGACCACCGACCAAAATGTATGGGAGGGGTGGGATGGAGACCGTTGGATTGCAGCTGACTGCGATAATTCGCGAGAAGTCGCCTGGCTGACCAGCTGGGACACGGAACAGGACGCGAAAGAATTCGAGAGTTTGTTTGCTGTTATCGCGACGGATTTCCAGCGCCGTGCCGATCTGAAATCAGTCTTGGCATCCAAACGGGACGGACAGGAAGTCATAGTCGCGAGCGGAGGCCTCTGGCCAGAGATTGGCGACCTGAGACGGCTCGCCAAACGGGCACGAGTCACGACCCGCGCGGAACTCGCGGCGCATTTTACGAAAGCCAAGAAAGAAACCGATTTGTCGGCACAAGGACCCCTCACGATCAACGAAGCTGTTCGAACGGGAGCCGCTAACTCGCAGATGCCAGGCGAGCGAACTGGTGCTTCATCCCGTTAACCCGTGCGAGGTAGGTGCCGACGTCGTGATCGCCGCAGCGCTGATGGAATGTGAGCCGGAACCCACGGCTGGCATAGGCATTGCCGGCTGAGGCACCACAGAGATGGATCAGCGCGGCGAGATCCTGCTTCCGCTTCAACGTCGCAGGTGCAAGCCGCCGGTGCGTCAGTGCGGATGTCACCTGTCGATCGAGCAAGGCGGCAGTCAATTCGATCGCGTGGCTTGGCAGGATGCGCGTGTAGAGGCTGTTGAACCAACACGAGTGCAGGTCGTGCCAGGGTCCATCCTCGACGACCACGTGATTGTGAATGCAGTAGCGCTTCCCCTCTTGAAAGGTTCCAGCGGTGATCTGGTACATACCGACCGCACTCGATGCCGGTTGGTACAGCTCCAAGGGATTCCACGTCAGACGCCACCGCCAGTACGTCCTCGCCACAGGATTACCACCGCCCTCAACCTGAGCCAATGCGGCGAGCAATTCAGGCGTAATGACCGACGTCGAGTGCTCGCGAAAGAGCGGTCCATACTGTCGCCAGATCTCACGCGGGCTCTTGTCGAGCGTGTCGTCGAATGGGAAGAAGACTTCGGTCGGCTTGTTGACCGTCTGGAACAGCCAGTTCACCGTAAGCCAGACGAACAGCAGGATGACTCCGCCAGCTATAAGTCGGACCGCCGGCGGGTGTCTGGCCATCGTGTTTCTGACCGCACGCGCCCACAGCCGAATGAAACGCAGGACAAACTTGAGATTGATATGATGCTTGCGCCGTCTTCGGGGAGCGCGCGAGTGTGACCAGGATACCATTCTCTAACTATAACCGAAAACAACCGGCCTCTTTGTCCGTCCTGAAAAACTCAGATATCATTACTTTAACTGTCAATGGGTCCAGTATTTGGGAATGGGTGGCTACTATCATCTTGTCGATACGATTATTTTATCCGAGCCCAATGTCGTCTTTGAACTGAACGGCAAGTTCTTCCGCAAGCGTTCCGAGCTATTCTCAACACACCGCATGATCACGACGATGGGCGATCGGTTAGCGGAGGCGCAACAGGGATTCATTCCCCGGAGCATCATGCAATTCTCCACCGACCTGACGCTCGGCAAACGCACCGTGCCCCCGCTCTCCATGCCGTCGGCAGTTCCGACCGGAGCAAATTAACGGGTCGAGCACACCAGTGCTACTGCTCCGATCGTTGCCACGTCGAAATACACGTATTCCCTAAACGACACACGTAATCTCTCTTGCGTGTGTTCTTCCCGCCTCCTACAATTGGCTCTGCTGAGAGGCGTCAATGTCGTCACACCTCCCGCACCAGTCGAAGAAAATAATTCACCGCCCAATGTTTCACGGCGAGAAACTGCGCGCCAGCATAGGGCTTCTCTGTTTGCTCGTGGCGATCGGAAGCTGTCAGATTCTACCAGGGCACTGGCGACCGGGATGGAATCAACCGTGGCCTCCTAACACGCCGGTGCCCGAAACGGCCGGCTCATGGAAGCTGACCGATCTCGAGACAAAGGATGGTCGGTTCATCGCCCTCGCTATCTCAGGCGGCGGGAGTCGAGCGGCCAACTTCGGCGCCGCCGTCATGCTGGAACTCCAGCAACGGGGGCTGCTGGATCAAGTCGATGTCATCTCGGGTGTCTCCGGTGGCACACTTCCGGCTGTGTATTATGGACTCGGGGACAAGGCCGGGGCCTTTACGGAGCCGGCGGTGCGCGAGGCGTTGGGCTACGATTTTCAGACCAGTTGGATTCGCCGGTGGTTCCTGCCGCAGAACATCTTTCGCTATTGGCTGTCCGACTTCACCCGGTCGGATATTATGGTCCAGGTCTTCAACAATCAGCTCTACCACAAAGCCGCCTTTAGAGACCTTCGGTCTCATCCCAAGATCCTGCTCAATGCGACCGTCCATAATGATCACACGCGCTTCACCTTCACGGACGAACGCTTCGCAGCGCTCCATTCGGTGCTCGCCACCTATCACGTCGCCAATGCGGTGAATGCGTCATCCGCGTTTCCCGGTGCGTTCCAGGATGTCACCCTGGAGTGGTATGACCAGCACCCGCCCCAGTATGTGCATCTGTATGACGGCGGTCCGATCGATAATCTCGGCGTCCAGGCCATCCTCGAATACATGAATCGGAACATTTTGGGCACCTCGCTCGATCGTCTGTTTCCCGATGGATGTGTGATGTTCGTCATTGATGCGACGCCGGCGAGCGAGCATCCTGATCTCAACACGGAAGAGTCCAGTCGTAAAACTATTGACTATTTAGTCGACACGAACGCGCTGGACGCGATGGACGCCATGTTGATGGAATCGCGCCGAACCCTGCTCGCGCGAATGGGGATTCCAGTCGAAAAACAGGACCAGGAGATGCGGGGCCGGCTACCCGTGAACGATCCCCATCAATGCGGCTGCGAAGTGCGCCATGTTTCACTCCGGCATCTGATGTATGCGGGGGAACCAGACGATACAGAATTGGCCGAGCGCGTGACGCGGATCAGGACGAAGTTTTGGATTGGCGAGGAGGAACAGAATGATCTTTTTCAAGCCGCGAAGCTGATGATGAAGCTGCTCGACGACAAGCATCTGCTCTCGGACGCGTCGATTAAGATCCCGTGCGAGAGTGGAACAACACAGAAACCTCCTGCCTGACAAATCCTCTGTGATGTGACGCATCTATCTCCTTCGAGCGGCTTACCAGCGTTGCAGGAAAGGGAGTGGCCAATGAAATTCCTACAAGAACTGCTGAAAGGCGTCCTGTGTATGAGCATGACAATCGCGTCCCTTCCCGCAGTGTCAGCTCAAGCGGGCGAAATGCTGGTGACGAAACCGAGCCATTATTCAGTTCCCGAGACAATCGACCGGATCGAGAAGGCGGTCACGGCGAAGGGGATGCGTATCTTTGCCCGGATTGACCATGGCGGGGAAGCAAAGAAAGTGGGATTAGAGATGAAGCCCACCGAGCTACTCATTTTCGGCAACCCGAAGGGAGGCACACCTCTCATGGTGGCCAAGCCAACGGCTGCGATTGACCTCCCCATGAAAGCCCTGGCGTGGGAGGACAAGGACGGCAACGTGTGGCTCACCTATAACTCGCCCGAACTACTGCGGCAGCGACACGGCGTGCCGGCGGAACTCCTATCCAAACTCGATTCCGTGGGCGCACTGCTCGAACAGGCAGCGGAGTAGGGTTCCGATAAGTCAAAGTTGATTAGATCGGAGATGGTATCGCTGACTTCGTCGCCTCGCGATATTTGGTGAAGCAGATGAGGTCCAGATGGTGGTAGTGGTTGGGCAGCATGGTTTCCGCCTTGTAGCCCAGACTCAAGAAAAACTGAATGTTCCTGGCCGTCCGCAGCATGGTGCAGGCATAGAACTTATGGGCATCGGTGGTGACCCGTTCAATTTCCCTCACCAACCCCTTTCCCACGCCATGCTTCTGGTGGGCTGGACTCACCGAGAGCAACCGGATCACGCATACACCAGCGACCGTCCAAAAGCGCACTGACCCAACAATCACTCCCTCTACCTCAGCGACGAGGATACGTTTGTCCTTGGCATCGTTCCTCAGACTGTCGAGTGTCTCCGTGGTCCAGGCGCTTACCTCGTAGACGGTGGAGTATTCGCCAAAGGCAGCCTGCTGTACCTGTAGCAGGGGTGCGAAATCAGCTTCCGTCGCTGGTCTGATACGAATCATTGAGAGCGGCTCCTGGCTGGTGGCCGTCACCTCGCGATCGAGAAGATAGCAGAGCCTGGCCCCTTCTTCCATCTGCCGCGGGCACGTCAGTCTGGACCGAAGCAGGATTGAAAAAGTAGAATAGCTTCCTCTCGTTCCTTTAAGCAGGAGGGAGCGTCGTTCCAGTCAGGCAAGCGTTCAAATCGAGGAGAACCACCATGAAAATGCTCACGCTGATCTGCAGGGAGGGAATTGAGGATGAGACCCGGGCGATGTTGAGTGAATTAAACATCACGGGATATACCGTCATTTCTGGCGTGTTAGGCAGCGGCATCACCGGAACGGTGACGGGGAAAGCCTGGACTGATCGAAACACGTTATACCTGATAGCATTAGATGATGCCCACATGGCCAAACTCGTGGACGCCGTGCGAGAACTGCATACCAGGCTGGTTCAAGAAAACGACGGCCACGAGGTCCGATTCAAAGCCTTCGTCCAGCCCTGTGAAATGATCGTGTAATCATCTGGCGGCGAAATCCCTGCTTCGCGCAAATGGCGAAGGGCTACTGCAATGGAGTGAAAAGGGAGACGCAGCGAAAGTGCGTGAGTCGGGAAGGACCTGTCTACTGCGTCAGTCTGAACTCTTGAACAAGCCTCGACCTGTCGCTGTAACAAAGGTCATCGCGAGTGCCCTGCTTGGGGGACTCCTGGCCGTCCTGCACGCGGGACCGACGTTGGCGGACGGGGAATTTGCGCCGTCCTCCGTCGCCAAGGGTGTGCTCCTCGTGGCCAGCCCTTCACTGGCTGATCCGAACTTCCGCCAATCCGTCCTGCTCATCTTGGAGCACGGTCCTGAAGGAACACTCGGACTTATTCTGAATCGGTCTACGAACGTCCTCTTATCCGATGCCTTGCCGGACCTTACCGTACTAAAGGGGACCAGCTACCGACTATTTGCTGGTGGGCCAGTCGAACCAACCCGTCTTCTTCTGCTGTCCCGACTCAAGGAACCTTCGGCAGACGTGCGATCGGTGTTCGACGGGGTCTATGTGGGCGGCACACCCGACGTTCTGGAGCGCATCATTACGCAAGCAAAACCGACCGAAGCGTTCCGGGCGTTTGCCGGATACGCCGGCTGGGCTCCGGGACAGCTGGCTTATGAGATGCTCGAGGGTTCATGGGCAGTCCTGCCGCCGGATTCGTTCAACATCTTCGACAAGGATCCAGCCACGCTCTGGCCGGACAGCATCAGCCGTCTCCAGGCACCCAGGGTCATCTCGAATTAGGGGTAGCTCGGGTGGGTAGCGTGGCTTATCCCCCGCGCTCGCCATCCGCGTGGACGCAAGCAAGGACAGATCGATACAGGGCTTGATGTACTGGAGAAGTCGGCAGACTGCCTACTCTTTGACGTCGAAGTGCACGCTTCTGTTCTTCTGATGGCATTCGCCATTCTGTTGGAAACAGAGGGGACGGTCCTTCCCATAGCTCGTCGTCTTGAGCGTAAGCGGAATGCCTAAATCCTGAAGATATGCCTTTACGTTCTTGGCCCGACGTTCTCCCAACACCAGATTGTACGCGGCCGTTCCCACTTCGTCTCCGCGGCCTTCCAGAAGCAACCGCGTGACACCTTCCTCCTGAAGCCGCTTGGCATTCGCCTCCAGGACTGGCAGCGCATCTTTTCGGAGAGTAGCTTGATCAAAATCAAAGAGCACATCCGTCAACGACCCTTTGGGCAGTCCGGTTTCATTGCGAGCGGTCAAATCCGCGCGACGGGTCTTTGAACGTGCGGTATAGACGCCGAGGTCTACAGGAGGAATATCCTTGATCGCCGGTTCGTCGATCAGTTCCTCATCATCAGCCAGCAGCTCATCTCCGGTTCCAGACCCAAAAAGGCTTGCACACCCCTGACCCAGCAGGCACGCAACGGCCAACATCCCCATGACAGTGAAGTGCGGTGTCTTTCGCATTGTGCCCTCCCTCTACACAGTGTGAGGCTAGCTCAATCCTCACTGAAAGGCGACCGTTTTGACGTTTTTCCACGCGAGTCATTCCGGGCAACGTCGAAGATCTGCTCAAGCAAAGATCCTGATGATATGTGTCGTTGCGGAAGCAGACTATCTTCATCATGTAAGAGACGCCGCACCGGGCGTGGTCTTTGCGTGTTCCAAGGGCCGGTTATCCTCAGCAAGAACCCGTAGCTGTGGATAGCTATTTGGATACCTCGGAATATTGCTAGCTCGTGCAGCACCAGGGGGCTTGCAGGTGGCTGAAATCTGAAAAGTCAATAGTCAAATGTGCCGTAATTCTATAGAGCAATCCAGCGACCCCAAGATATAGGGGCAATCGCTCGCCAAACCCAATGCTTAATAATTAGGCAATTCGCTCGCTGAGCCGCCGCTTCTGGTCATTAAAGGCCTGAACGGGAGTTTGTTCACAGAGTTATCCACAGAGACTGTGACTAGGCAATTCTCACGCCATGAGGATTCGAACTGCCGTAAAAATGTGTGTAGTCGTCACCAATGCCGCTTGTCACACGGGGGAGAAGTCCACGTGAAAATGTCCAGGCGGTGAAATTGAAACGGCGCCATGAACCGTTTCAACCGTAAGAACGCGGCGAGAAAAGAGTGTCGGAAAACATTTCGTTTCGACCGGGCGCGGGGGCCATTTCGTTTTTACCGCAGTGCACTTTTCGGTTGTTCTCTCCGTCTGCTTGACACTTTTCCGCTACCAGCTTAGCCTTTCACGAATCTCTCGCACCGCATCCTAACCAGGAGGTTTGCCGTGGGGAAGATCAACTGGGGGAAAGTGCTGCTTGGAGGTCTCGTCGCTGGAGTTATCATCGACGTGGTTGAGGGGATTCTGGAAGGAGTGATCCTGGGACCGGAATGGCGACAAGCGATGCAGGCCTTAGGGCACCCGCTCCAAGAAACTGGTGGAAAAATGGCGCTGCATGTCTTGCTGGGACTCGCCTATGGACTTTCAGCGGTGTGTCTGTACGCAGCGATTCGACCTCGTTTCGGTGCCGGCCCGAAGACTGCCTTCTACGCGGGAGCTGGTGTGTGGGTGCTCGGCAATCTTCTTCCTTCCGTGAATTGGGGGCCGCGGGGACTTGTGCCAGGCCATTTGATTGCAATCGCCGTTGCCGTTGGGCTCGTAGAGATCGTCGCGGCTACTGAAGCGGGAGCCTGGTTTTACCGGGAGTAAAGAGTTGGATTGAGGAACCGGGGCTTCTCCTCATTGAATCGAGAACTGGAAACAGTGCCAGAAACCGTTCCACCTCGTCTCTGGACAGCCTTGATTCGATCTTAGCCTGGTTGCATTCCTCGTGAAGGCCGCCTAGGCTATAAGTGATTCATTCCACCACATCATTACGAGGCTGCAAGGTACGTCGCCGTGATGATGACTTCACACTTACTTTGCTTCAGCGCGAAATATGTTCTACCGGAGAATACCCGCGCTGTGCGGGCGGGTAGAGGAGGGTCTGATGGCCGATGTGATTCGAACTGCCCACTATTTCAAGGTGACCATTGCGGATAAGTCAGGGACATTAGCTCACATGTTGGGCCCACTCCACGACGCCGGCGTGAACCTGCTGGCGGTACATGCGTTTCCCAGGAATCGTCGCACCCAAGTGGATGTGGTGCCAGAAGATTCTCCTGCCTTCACGGGTATTGCGAAATCATTGAAGTGGAAGATGCAGGGCCCGAAAGTGTGTTTCTTGGTGGAGGGTGATGATCGGCCCGGAGCGCTGGTGGATCTGACCGGCCAACTTGCTTCAGCCAAAATCAACCTGACCGCCGTGACCGCTGTGACGTCCGGTCAGGGACGCTTTGGCGCCATCCTGTGGGTCAAGACGAAGGAGGTCAAAAAGGCCGCCAAAGTATTGGGCACTGGCTAGACCGGTGCCGTGTCATGAATCGTGAACGGCGCATTTTCAGGAATTCTGCAGCACGAGGCGACGAACTGTTACCACACCGAGTAAATACAGCAGAGCAAACGGGCTGGTGAATATCAGAACGAGTGGAAACAGATTGCTGCCGGCGAACAGGGCATATGCTGTATAGATCAGCACGCCGACCATCGGCACAACAGGCACAGCCGCCGCAAGGCGCCAGCCGTCGCGATACCGCCGAAGCAGGGTAATCTGGACAATGACATAACCGGGCACGGCCCATGGCAGCAGAAAGACCAAGTGTTCCCACCAGGAAGTCGGACGGTTCATGTAAGCGTTATATTCGGCTTTATGGCGCCCCTCGTTCTCAACCCGAAAGTGTGCGACCCACGAAGCCGGAAGACGCGAGTTCGGCTGCTTGATGCCAGTCCATGTCAATTCGACGGGAAGCTCTGCCTGTGCTACCCGCGTGCCTTTGTCTTCAGCCCTGACGACGATTTTATCGACTCGTGCGGGTTCGGTGTAGGCCACCCACACATTCGTCTCTCCGTTGCCCGGTTCGTAAAGCGGCGATCCACTGTTGATCGAAGGTACGCGCTGGTGTCCAAAGAAGGCGTCGACATAGATTCGAATCGCCCGATCCGTCTCGTAGCCGATGTGCAGATGAAACTCCTCCCAGTGTCCTAATGTCGAAGGCGTCGGTGGATCGGTCTCGATCACCTGAATCCGCACCTCTCCAGCCGCAGGCTGATGGATCAGTAAGAGAAGCAGGAATGGAATGACCCATTTCAGACTGGCGACAGTCCGGTATCGGTGGGTTGATTGAAGGAACATAAGACCAACTGAAGCAAAACCACAAGCAGACGTCTAGCTAAAATTGTGAAACGACCTCTGACCCAAAGAAGTGATTCAGTTCCAAGGCCCTGCCAAGAATCTTGGTCCATAATGATCTTGGCGCCTGAGGCGTTCTATTCATAATTTTCCGAAACAAAACATAAGTGCGGTTGCAAGCAATATATAGGAGACAATCGTTGACCAATACAGCCACGGCTCCTCATCACGTCCAAACATGCGTCCCCAGTAACGATATCGGCCGTAAATTTGCCTAGCCTTGACGCCGTAAATCACGTAACTAAGCAATAGAATGCCAAGTAATTTGAATATGCCACAGCTCATTGGTGTATCAATTAATATTTTACCGCGGCAATTTTAATAGGGAATAGAAAAAGGGGTTGAGATTCTTCATGGGATCGTCTCGCCACACGCAGCTGTTGGTCTTCTGAAGTACAACCATTCCGTCATGCCTTCATGCGGCTTGACGCTGTGACCCTTCGCACATTAGCATTCCGCTTGCTTCGGGATCTTTGGGGGTACCGGCTTTGTTCAGACTCAGACCATTTCTCGTGTTCGCCCTCGCGCTTGTTACGGTCGTCCGTTCATCTTTGCCTGTCCAGGGGCTGCAGGAGGATGCCAAATTCGTCGCGATCGAGGAGAACGGCGCAAAAATGTGGCGGGGTGGCGGGACGATTAATCTGAAGGCGCAGGGTATCAGGCCGCTCACGTTCAAGGTGATCAATACACTGACCACAGAGCACGGGTTCACGATTGATTCGATGAAGGTGAAAGAAGTGATTCAACCCGGCGAGGAAAAGAACATTGACGTTCCGCTCGCGGATATTGACAGGACCGTTTCGGCTCACCGCGCATACTGCCATCTCCATCCCAAGCACGTCGCCGCCGCGTTTGTGGTAACGATGAAATAAGTCTCGTCAGGAATGGACCAAGGCCCAGGCTGAGGGAGAGCTCTTTCAGCCGCACGGTGACCGCCTCGTCCGCTCGTGGTGTCCGAAATACACGCATTTCTCCCACTCCTCGGATGAGCGCTTCCCATATTGATTTTTGAGGTCCCTTGTTTTAGCGTACCGACGGTTTCCTGCAACGTCGTCTCGGAGTACTGGATCATGGGCTCCGAAAACTCCGACAAGGGTAACCCGACGATACAAATTCTTGTGGCTGTCCTCGGACTGGTCGGTGTCCTGGGTGGGGCACTGATCGCCAATTGGGACAAGGTGTTTCCTCGCGCGGAGCCTCAGATGGCTCCCGCTCCTGCCAAGACGGATGCTCCCAAGCCTTCCCCTTCAGATACACCGCGCCGGAGTCCAGCAACCGCTCCTCCAGCCGTGCGAAGCGTGAATATCAGTGGCGTGTGGCGCGATGTGAACGTGGGAACCGTCTATCAGGTTTCTCAGGACGGCCAGTCATTCCGCTTCTCCGGCACCCATCCGACTTTCGAGTCATCCGGTGTCGGTACGATCCGTGGACACACTCTGGAAAGCTCGTATCAGACGCGCTATCGGCAGGGCGGGATTTCAACAGGAAATTGTGCCGGGGAGCTCTCTCTCGATGCCAAACAGATCGTCTCCCGATGCCTGGATTCAGCGACCGGCCAATAGATTTCCCTCGTCGTCCGGTAACGCGAATTACTTGGGCGGGAAATGGGACAACATCTCATGAACGATGGTTCTGATCCGCTCGTCCCGTTCTTCGGACGTGAGTCCCGGGTCAACTTCGCCGGCCGCGGTGCCACGCCAGGCCAGTTTGTTCGAAGCCGCGTCGATAATATCGATCAGTAAAGTGCCGGTCGTATAGGGTTGGGGCTCACCGCCCGTTGGCGCACCGCTTGACGACCGAGTTGTCAGGCGCGGAGCGTGCTCGTCGGAAAAATGCTGTGTGACATCCGCGACCATATCTTTCACGCCGACATGGTAGGCCACATAGAAATCCGGCTTTTTATCACCAGACGTCGTATAGCCCTTTAAGCGCAGTTGCGCTCCGATGACGGTTCGGAGGCGAATATTGACCTGCGAGTTGTCCACACGCCTGTCACCGGTCTTCTCTTGTTCGCCCGGCATCCATGTGTAGGTGTGATAGCCGCTGAAATTTGCGCTAGGGTCGTAGTCGTACCCGATCTTCGGTGATGCACAGGCTGCCGCAGCCGCCATCAGCAGGAATGCGCATACTGATTGCTTCCATATCATCTTGAACTCCTGAGACTCGCTTTCCCAGGCGAGTTACTTGGGTGGGAAGTGAGCGAGCATGGCTTGGACGACGCCGTTGATGCGTACGTCTCGCTCCTCGGGCGTCATGCCAGGATCAATTTCCGCCAATGCGGAAGCTTGCCAGACCACCTTTTTTGATGCGGCATCGATGATGTCGATGAGGAGCGCGCCTTCTTTGTACGGCTGTACGTCCCGAACTGTAGTGACCGTGCCGTACGCCCGATCGCCGATGTAATTCCGCGCGGTGGTTTCCTTCATCATATCCTTTACTCCCACATGATAGGCCACATAGAAGTCCGGAGTACCATCGGCGGGCGCTGTATAGCCTTTTGAGTTGAAGTGTGCGCTTATGGTTGTTCGAATGCGGGTATCGACAAGCGAATTGTCCAGGCGTTTGTCGCCGGTCGCCTCCTGTGTGCCCGGCACCCATGCATAGGTATGGTAGGTGCTGAAATTCGTGCTGAGATCATAGTCGTATCCGACTTTCGGTGACGCACAGGCGACGGCCGAGGCCATCAAGAGAAAGGAGCATAGGAGGTGTTTCCATCTCATCGCAGTATGTTGGCGGGCGATACTAGCAGAACGAAGGGCGCAAGAGAAGATGCCGTCCCACCGGCATTATCTTATCGGGCTGGAAGATAGTGAGGATATCGGGTAGTGTTTTCGTCCGCCCGCGCGCTCAATTCTCACGGCAACCGTGGCGGCGATGACTGCCCGATTGACAGAGAGCCATGGCCCCAGTAGGCTAACGATATGAGAGGGTTTTCCATGTGGGTTCTTCTCACGTTCTTCCTCGTGTTTGCAGCCGTGACTCAAACGGAAGCCATAGAAGGCTCCCAGTCGAACGCAGCCACTGAGGTCAAGGGTGATGTGCTGTACTGGGACGCTGATGAACTGGTTATAAAAGAGATGTCTGGTCGTGAGGCACGTCTGCGCGTGACCGCTGAGACAAAAATCGACGGAGCCTCGGGACGCTTGAAGACCGGAGACAAGATCGCTGCACAGGTCACGTCCGAGGGGCGTGCCCTCTCCATCACGTTGCAGATTCCGGACAGCGGAGTCGCTCCCACCCAACCTGGCTCACGCTAACCAGTCGTACGCCGACGCCTAAAAGAAATGAATGAATGCGATCTGATGTGGGCGCTCGACCGCGCCTTGTTCGGTGTGTTGCTGGGCCTTGTTGCCTGGAGGGGGTTAGCTGTGCCCGACTTTGGTTTCGAGCCGTTGAAGGGTGTGGTCCAACCGTTCTTGATGGGGAGAAGTGATCGACTGGAACTCGATGCCGATCCCCTGTGTGCTGCACCAGCGGACGACGGCATGTTCGATCAGGATCGGAATTACCTCCCCCGGAACATAGAGAAGAAGATCCACTTTCATACCTGCGATGGCCCGAAGGGAACTTTCAAGCCGACATCCTTTGCGTGAGAGATCCAGCGATTTCGTAATCCGATGGAGGTGGTTCTGGTAACCAAGGGTGCCGGAAAAGGATGCTGGGAATCGAGGATGTTGTCGCACGACCATAATGGCACCTCTTCTGCGGTCTTCCCGCGGGTCGCACTATTACTCTAATGATTGGGTTATGCAGAGGTGATGCCAATCTGACGCGTGGATGACCGTCTTTTCGCTCGTGATTCTGCATACTTGAATCTGAGTTGGTGAGACAGACCTGTCCATTCGTGATCACCGGTGAAGGTGATCGAGAACGCCGGCGCGATGTTGGGAAAGTCACTCCTTTTCGCCGCCTGCACGGACTGATTGGGTTGGCAGGCTAAACTCGGGAGCGACGCAAGGCCCTAATTCTTTCTACATCCCGGGTCATTACCCGGCAGCTCGGCGATTTTTTGATCCTCGAGCGGCACCGGCGCACAGCCGTGACCCTTTTCGCGGGCGAAGTCGAAGTTGGACGCCGGCTGATGACAACTGAAACACTTCACGCCCTGGCCAGCTGGTTCCACGCTTCATTTCTTCGCCGTTCCAGCCGTCCCTGAAGCATGCTGAACTGGTCGAGGGGTCGACCCATCCTCAGCCTTGCCGAGAAAGTGGACCGGTTCTTCGCCCCTCAAATGGGCTGGTCGCAGGATGTAAGTCCCATAAACGCTGGTAGTCCAGATGTTCTCTGCGGTTGTTGAGTTTCCCCCGGAAAACGCGTATCCCAAACCACCGACGACGCTGCCCGCGATCGCAAACGCGCTTTTGGCGGCACAATAGGGGATCGTGAGCAGCCAACTGGCTACTTGTATCCCTGTATCGTCTGAACCGTCCGTCCCAGCCACCTGATCGCTGGCCAGGGTTGATCCTGGTGGGATCATATTCAAGCCCATGACGATCACGATAAGAATGGCGGCAACGGATCTGCTCCATTTTCCGATGCGATGCGTCTGAGGGACAATCAGATATTTGAGAAGACTGCTTCCTTCAACATGTTGGTCGTTCATCACGCACCTCCTGTGTAGACTCTCATGAGGGATCATCGACTCGCAAAATCTTAATCTTCACTATGACGGTTTTCCCCGCCAGCGGATGATTGTAATCCACCACTGCAGAAGTGGTTGATAACCGGATTACCGTCGCCTGATGACCGGCGCGATCCTGAAGGACGTCTCCCTCTTTAATTTCGGCAGGCAAGTCTCTCCTTGGGACGATTTTCTCTTTCTGCACGTCATACAGACCGAAGCCTTCCTCGGGAGATAATTCCACTTTCTTCTCGTCTCCGGTTTTCATGCCCCCGACCTGTCGTTCCAACGCCGGCAGCAGTTGGTGTTGTCCTTGAACGAAACGACCAAAGTCTCGGACTTCGAAGCCTCGTTCACCGGGAACAGTGATCTGATAAAAGAACATGACGCTTGAGCCCTCGGCGATCCGGTGAGACTCTGCGGCGAAGTTCGGCTGAGCGATCAGCCCGAATCCTGTCAGCACAGTCAGCATTGCGGCTAGGGTACTTGTCTTCCAAGGGCCATTCTTCATAACTCCCTCCATCAGAATTCTTCGGTGGCTGTCTCCGGACGGCGGTGTGATGCCTGGTTGGTGCTGCAGGCAATCCACCATTGTCTCGTCTCTTGTGTCATGGTTTGAGATCATCCCGGGATTGGATGTGTTCGGACCGAGGTTCCTGAGACAGTTTGGTGATCTTGACAATCCGCTCGCTCAGGTCGATTTCGATACTGACGTGATCACCCTTGGCCACCGGTTCCTTGGTCAAGAGGTTCGGATCTGCTACCGGCAAAATCCAGGTTTGCCCGTCTCTGGTTTGGAGCGTAATGGTCCGCTGGACCTGATCAACGCCGACGACGGCGCCGGCGAAGGTCGTCGCGGCGTCGCTGGTGAGTGCCGTCGCGCCCATGACGCAGAGCAGACAGATGGTCGTAATGGCGACCTTTGTCGTTTTCATCGTTGTACCTCCAATTCAGAACACGGTGGTTATCTGTGCACGAAACATCCCAACGGCCTTCTTGTTTGCCATTCATCCAAATGTTTCGAGGTGTGCCTTGGCCGATGAAAGCGCAATTCGTTTGCCAAATGTGCGTGAGGCAAAAAACGGTAAGTATTGCCGAGGGTTTGAGAGGCTGGCCTATCTGGGAGGAATTACGGCTCAGCGGGCATCTCGTCCCTGGTTTCGATAACGGCTCAACTAAATGGCTTGAATTTCTGCAGGGATGTGGATTCTGACATTCTGTCTTGTTCGGATAATTTTTCCCATTCCGGAGTGAGGGGCGTTTTTCGGAAGTACCGGAAATATCACAGGATTGAATTTGGTACTGATTATGCCCTTTAGCTTGGTGTGCTGGAAAAATCGGTCGGCCTCAGTGGAGACAGTGTCTGGTGAACCCGAGATAATGCCTGGTGAACTGTATGTCGCTGCTCGGATTGATCATGGGTCTACTCCTCTATGGATGTGTTAGTTTCGATGTTGATATCGGGGAGTCCACACAGGTAAGCGGATTGTCGAATACGCAATTCGAGGATGAAGGAGAAAAGAACCTTGCCGCGATTCGCGCCATGCTCATTGAGGAACACCAACGGGTCTCGGTGGCACCCGACTCGGACAACAAGCGGAGCCCTGAACCGGAGGCACGTCCATGGCCGCCCGATTGGCTAGCGTCGTATTTCGAGCCGCAGCGCTCGTCCTTGAATAAGTCAGACCTCACCCCTGCCTACATCCCACCTTTCTTGCCCTCACTTTCCAAGCGTCGGACGGTTCTTCCGGACTCTAGGGCAAAGATACCCAGGGTGATGGCGCCACCCTCTCGTGGCGTTGAAAGCGACTCGGGACCTCGTGTTCCCCCGTATACGTCATCTGCGCCGATTGAGTCCGCCTATCCCGGATCGAGCCGGTGCGTCCCGGATATGATCGGTGGGCAACGGTGCCAAGCCGACTAAGACGTTGTAGATTTCGAGGTGAGGAATTTTTAAGGCCAGCCTAATTCCCGGCTAATGCTGACTGGTTATGCTCAAGTCAGCCATTGGAGCTTAACCATGAATCCTCTGGGAATGCGGGTCTACTTGACAGCGATGGCCATGTTCGTTTCGTCCCTTTTCGCGCGATCCAGTGCAACTCGCTCTCGAGCGCGGCACAAGGCTCCTCCCTAATCAGTCAAATCGTCTCTTTGCCCGCATGGAAATTGGAACAGCGTCGGAAACCTGTGCAGCCTGAACACCCAATGCCGCCTCGCCGGCCGCACGCCGGTTCGAGGAGACGAACCTTCGACATTTAAAAAGTTCGGAAGTCTATCACCGAAGAGCGAGCAGCAGAGACGGGATCAGAATCGGTAGTTGATCTCAACAATATGCATGTCCACGCCAAGGCTGGTTGGACCGTATACGCCGGCATCGGAAAAATGCTGGAACCGGTATCCGGCAAAAAACCCAGGAAATAGGTTGAAACCGATGCCGGCTTTACCCACGATCTGCGCGGGACCACCAAAGTTCTGCGCGCCATATTTGTAGTTGCTAAAGAATGCGGCACCACCTTCAACGTCAATGGAAACCATTTCGTCCGGACTGCTCAATGCCAGGCATGGCACCAGGGTTACCATGAGGCCGGTGTCTCCCGCTGCTGCAAGTTCCCCGGCCGAGGTCAGCAATCTCATGTCAAGTCTCATGCGGGTGACCCTCTCCTGCCAACCCCACGGAAGCCCAAACAGCGCCGCAACGTCATACTGCTGAAACTCTTCCTTCTGATCCTTCCCAATGGGAGATTTGCCACTCACGCCCAACCGAGGGCCTATCCCCGGATCAAGGTGATAGGCCTTGATTGCTCCTCGCGGAATGGGAACTCGCGGGGTGCGTCGAGTTGTGGACTCGACCCGATGATCACCATGGGTTCCGCGAAACTGGACGAAGCAGATAAGAGAGCAAGCACGAGGCTCAGGGCCAGGGAACAGACAAGCGGACGAGTTATTACGCTCATCCAGCGACCTGTCTGCCGCCGGCGGTTGGCAATACGTGGCTTGAGGCTCGTGGAATGCGATGACTCTGGAGGGCCATGACGATCTGACCGCAATGCTAATGAGACGTGAGAGAGCACGTGCATTAGAGCATCGAGCGTGCCGCGTCCTTAGGTCACGAGTTCTTGCGGGATTTCTTCAACAGAAGGGGCACTTGCACATGGCTGCATCAAGCACTTCGCGTCCCGTTGGGCTCGCGATTGATCAAAAAAGTCCGAATCGAGGGAGAAACTCCATCAGCATCCATTGCCGTCTCTGCTAGAATCACCCCTCTCACAAGGAGCCTTATGGCACGCCGGACACCGCCGGTCATTGTCGGGATCGATCTCGCCGGTTCTCCGCGCAGGCCGACGGGGCTGTGCCTGTTGGAAGGCTGCACTGCCGCCGCCCGCATCGCGTTTACCGACGACGACATTCTCGACGCAGTTCGGCGCGCAAGACCCGATCTTGTGCCCATTGACGCTCCGCTGAGCTTGCCCAAGGGGCGGCGCACCATCCACGACCGCTCAGGCGAGCATTTGCGGGACTGCGATCGTGAACTCCTCCGGCTAGGGATCAGATTTTTTCCCATCACGCTCGGTCCGATGCGGATGCTGACTGCGCGCGGACTTGGGCTCAAACGCAAGCTTTGTGCGATGGGCTACCGCACCGTCGAGTGCTACCCGGGAGCCGCGCAAGATGTGTGGGGGCTTCCTCGTCAACACCGGAACTTGCACGGGCTCCTCACGGGACTCAGGAAACTGGGGATACGAGGGTTGAGAAGGACGGCTACCGGAGATGAACTGGACGCTGCGACGGCCGCACTTGTTGGCCGGTGGTTTTTGTTAGGTCAGGGAACGATGCTTGGTGGAGAACATGGAATTCTGATCCCGGCCATGGCGGACACCACGCGGAAGCGGGAGATGAGAACAGACTGACTCTTTCACACTTGCCTGCGCCGGGCTCATTTCAGAAACCGATCGGGCACGGGACGGAGATCTTTCTCCAGGTCCAGAGTCGGTCCACTCGAGGAAACTCCGGGATCACTCACCGGATTCTAGCCAAGATCTCTATCGAGGCTTTTTAGAATCTCGTCGGGGCTCTTTGTACCGGCAAAGTCACGAAGGACCGTCGGGTCCGCTGGTACACTCGGCCCTCCCGGCGCCCCGACGGTCGGAGCTGTTCCAGGACGGTCATTGACTCGAAAATCACCGCTCGGGCCCACTTGGCTCTGTTGCGCATGAGCGGGGATGCTGGCGAATGTCAAACTGCTGAGGAGCAGAAGTGTGAGCCATCTCATCGTGTCCTCCATCGTGTCGAGGCGGGAGACATGTAAAGTCAGGTTAATGTATCACGCTGGTGAACCCGGATATAGACGAGCATCTGGAGTTCCTCGACGCGCACCATAGTTGCCCGATTTCCTCTACTCTTCTAGAATCCGGCTGGCTTCTGGGTCGAACGATTGCCGTTAATATGGCCAAGACCAGCACGTCGTTTTCCGACACCAAGCCCCGCTGTCGATGGGTCGGGGGGAAACCGCACTTCATCCGTTATCATGACCAGGAGTGGGGTGTACCGGTCCACTCCGATCGAAAACATTTCGAGATGTTGCTGCTTGAAGGGGCCCAGGCAGGGTTGACGTGGGAGACGATTCTGCTCCGGCGTGCGGGGTACCGCAAGGCCTTCGCGCAATTTGATCCTGTGAAGGTGTCACGGTTTGGGGCAACGAAAAAAGCGTCGCTTCTCAAGAACCCTGGGATCATTCGCAATCGATTGAAGATCGAGTCGGCCGTCATCAATGCGCGGGCGTTTCTCGCCGTGCAGCGGGAATTCGGGTCGTTTGATCGCTATGTCTGGCCGTTTATCGGCGGGAAACAAAAGATCAATCGGTGGAGAAGCCAGTCACAGGTGCCTGCTACAAGCAGGGAAAGTGACGCGCTTTCCAAAGACCTTACGAAGCGCGGTTTTCGTTTTGTCGGGAGCACCATCATCTATGCCTATATGCAGGCCACCGGGATGGTGAACGATCATACGTTGGATTGTTTTTTGCGCCAGCGCGCCTGATGCGTCGTGCTTGGCGAGCTATTCCCGATCGCGTTCGACATTGGTTGCAAAGGAGGACTGATGGGCTGGTGGATGATGGTGACGGGCATGGTCCTGCTGGTGGCCGATGGATCGGGGGTCGCGGCGGGAACTAACCCTGCTCACCAGAAGCTAGCTGCCATGTCAGAAGTCGATCGAAGCGAGGTGTTGGCCATCTTTGTGGAGGGCAGCGGGCAGCCATGCCGGACCGTCGCGCGTACGTTCTTTCAAGGTCTCGATTCAATCGGGAATGCCATCTGGAACGTCGAATGTGAGGGAGGTCAGTCCTATGTGGTCGAGATCAAGAACGACGCTAAAGGGTCGACCCTGGTCATCAATTGTCGAACCCTATATGCGGCGGGCGGCGGCAGATGTTTCAAGCGGTTGGAATAGACTCTTCATTCTTGCTCTTACCCTGATCCTCGGAGCAATGGAGTCATGAACATGAGAGCGGTACGCTGCTGCATCGCGGGTGGCGGGCCGGCTGGGATGATGCTGGGTCTCTTGTTGGCTCGAGCGGGCGTCGAGGTGTTGGTTCTCGAGAAGCACGTCGATTTTCTCCAAGATTTCCGTGGCGACACGATCCATCCGTCCACTCTCGAGGTGATGCACGAGTTGGGACTACTGGAACGGTTGCTCATACTGCCGCACCAGAAAGTGCCGCGGATCAACGGACAGGTGGGCGACCTGGCCCTGACCGTCGCGGATTTTTCTTCACTCTCGACACAGTGCCGTTACATTGCCTTCATGCCGCAATGGGATTTTTAGAACTTCCTTGCTACCGAAGGAGCACGGTATTCCACTTTTCATCTTCGAATGCAGACGGACGTGACAGACCTTTCGCTCGAGGGAGACCGTGTGGTGGGGCTCAAAGCGACGACTCCGGACGGTCCCTTGGAGGTACGCGCAAACCTGACCGTCGGCGCGGACGGCCGGCACTCAATCGTTCGCTCGCGTGCCGGTTTGTCGGTTGAAGAGTTTGGGGCGCCCATGGACGTGTTGTGGTTTCGATTGTCCCGCCGCCCAGGCGATCCGGAAGATCCGATGGGCCGGTTCGATACCGGTCGGATTTTTGTCATGCTCAACCGGAGTGACTATTGGCAGTGCGGCTTCGTAATTCCGAAAGGATCACGGGGACAACTTCAGGCAAAAGGGTTGTCGGCGTTTCGTACCGCCGTTGCAGGAGTCGCACCGTTTGTGGCCGATCGCGTCGGCGAGCTGCATGACTGGGAGTCGATCAAGTTGCTCACCGTGCAGGTCGATCGGTTACGGCAGTGGTATCGGCCTGGTTTGATCTGCATCGGCGATGCAGCCCATGCCATGTCGCCGGTCGCCGGTGTCGGGATCAATCTCGCCATTCAGGATGCAGTGGCCACGGCGAACCTCCTGGCGGGGCCGTTAGGCACCGGTCGATTGACCACCGAAGATTTGCAGTTGGTACAACGGCGGCGCGAATGGCCTACTCACATGACGCAGCGGATGCAACTGTTCATTCAAAACCGGGTCATCAAACCCGTGCTGGACAATGCGGCTCCGCTCTCACCTCCGCTGGCGTTCCGGCTGCTGGCGCGATTTTCGGTCCTCCGCCGGATTCCCGCCCGGCTCATCGGGATGGGCTTTCGTCCCGAACACGTCCGAACACCAGCCGTTCTGTAGAAAAAAGAGGATTCCAGCGGGAGGAGCGCTAGCTGCAAGGAAATTTTCGAGCGTGACTGAATACTAGTGGTTAACGGACTAGGACGAATTCACGAAAGCTTTGCGTGACGCAGTTACTTTTTCCAGGTAATGGCGTGTTTCTTGGTAGGGCAAGTGTTGTCGTAAGTACTCATAGACCGCGCTGGGTTGCAAGCTATTGATCTGATTGAGTGCAGCGGTAGTATCTTTCGAAAAGGTTCGATAGACATTGTGTGGGCCGGTGTTGTACGCGGAGATGACACAGTACTCACGGGAGACCGTGTTGGATATCTCCTCCAGTTGGTTGAAGGTCAACACATTCAGGTAGGCGGTGCCTAGCTCGATGTTGTTCGCGGGATCGAATAGATAGTCTCGCGACGGAGTGACGTCTTTACCCTTGGCGCGCCGGTAGGCCTCCCGCCCACCACTCGAGGGAACGAGTTGCATGAGTCCGTACGCCGGCGCTGAGCTGACGGCGTAGGGGTTGAAGTTGCTCTCCGTCCGAATGATTGCGAAGACCAGACCCGGACTGATTTGGTATTGTTTGGCAAATTGCTGAACCGCCGGCCGGTATTTCTCTGCCTGCTTCACCGAGAAATTCGAAACCATTCGGATCATGACCACGTGGGCTGTTTTCTTTGCTCCGTTCTGGTCGACCTCTCGCGTGCTGGCTTTCTTCTCGACGAGATAGGTAGCAAACGATTCGGCTTCGGCGGGTGTACGGATGGGCTTGCCCTGTTGATCAAGGACGAGGCCCGAGAGGTAGGGTTCTTTGTCGCCAGTAAGCGTGATGTCTTTGTCAGAAAATAGATCGACGGAACGAGGATCCTCCGGAGTAAGAAGAGTCGTCACGATGGCATTCTTGAGACTGGTCTGCGGAGATTGCTCATCGAGGGTTTCGACTGAGATTTCGCCGGTGTCGAAGTTCACGATCGCCCGGCTCCGATAATTTTGTGTGTACTTCACATACTTCTTCTGCTCGGGCAATTTGACTTCTTTCTTCCCCCATTTTTCTCCGACTTTGACCCCCAATGCATCGAGGAGCGTCTCCAAGTCTTTTTGGGCCGTGCGGATGTCTTTCAGCAGGGCTTCAGGGTCGCTTGCATATTGACCGAGCCGCTTCTTGGCGATCTGCGAGGGATTTTTCCCTGAAGCCAGGTCAATGATGTCGTGACCGGTCTTGCTCGTAAGGGCTCGTTCAGCTCCCGTGAGCAGTCGGTCCGTTGACTCGCAACTGACTGTTGCGGACAGAACACTCATGACGATGATGGAGATGCCGATCGAAGGTCGCATGGATTTATTCTACAGGATTTGCTCCGGACACCAAACCGTTAAGTCAAGGAAGCCGCGGTCCTCCGATCCTTGTGTGAGTAATGAGGAGCAGCGAGAGGCGGACCGGGCGTGCTTCGTCTCCACGCCCGGTTTGTAAAGCGACTACTGTTTGACGATATCGAGGAGCTCGACTTCGAACACGAGCGTCGCACCTGGCTTGATAAGCGGCGGGGCACCCTTATCGCCGTAAGCCAAATTCGCCGGGCACACCAATTTGCTCTTGCCGCCGACTTTGATCTGCTGCACTCCCTCCGTCCAGCACTTGATGACTTGATTTAACCCGAACGTGGCCGGCTCGCCTCGCTTGACCGAACTGTCGAACACGGTGCCGTCAATGAGGGTACCGTGATAGTGCACTTTCACCGTGTCCGTGGCTTTCGGGTTCGCCCCTTTGCCTTCCTTGACCGTGATGATGATGGCGCCGGATTCAGTTTTCTTTGCACCTGATTCCGCGGCGGCCTTTGTGAGAAACGCGGCGCCCGCTTTCTTCTCACTTTCTGCCGCGACCGCGCTGCGCGCCTGTTGGAGCTGTTGGATTTTGGGGCCGAAGACCTGGAGGTCCACTTTCGGCGGCCGCTTCAGGACTCCGTCGGTGAGGCCTGATTTGACGAAATCCAGTTCGGCCTCGCTGAACATAAAGGTGCTCAAAGACTGGCTGATCGCCAGTCCCACAGCATACAGTGTTTTTTGGTCGTCGTTCGTCGGTTCAGAAGCCGCAAAGGCGGAGGGAGGTCCAACGCAGAACCAGAGCATCAGCGCTGAGAGCAAAACGTGCATGGGTAACCCTTTCTGTAAGTGTGAAAGGAGCACAATCATCCATCGTCATCACCGCGGAGTTTTGTAGGGTACGGGATACGGCCGTTGTCCTCAAGACAATAATACGGTTTGATTGTGAACGACCAAAAGGGAATGGTCTAGACGTTCCGGTCAGCGATGACCCCAATGACGGTAGCCGAAATACCGCGGGCCGTAAAAATAGGGGCGATAGAAATAGGGTGGTCCATAAAACCAGGGGCGACCGATATATACCCCGATCCCGACCGGAGGATAACCGTACACCAGAGGATATCCATACACTGGAGGATACCCATATAGAGGAGGAGCGGCCTGGATGATGGGGGAAGGGGCGACTTGAGATTGACTGGTCGCGTTAGCCGACGCCTGACGATTCATCTGGGCCTTCATTTGATCGACTGTTTCCTGTTGGGATTGCACTTTTCCCTGAAGAGAGGCGATCTGCTCTCGTTGCGCTTGCACGAACGCCGCCAGACAACGGGTATGGGCCTCGCCTGAATAGCCGGAACATTCCCATGGACCCTGTGGATCATTCGCTCGTGCCGGCGTCGTGGAAATGAGGACGATGCCTAGGCCGATGATACTCACAATTAGCTGCCGAGCAGCTGTCGAGGTCTCTGACAAAGGGCTCAGCCAACGGGCCGTGTTCTGTATCATGGGCTTCCCTCCTTGTTCAGGCTCTTAGCTACACCCTACCACGAGAAAATCGAAGATAGTAGGGGTGCGACTGCTGGGTCGATCTCAGTTTCTTCTCACGTTGCGCGATCCTTCGTCTCTGGATACAATCCTCCCGCATCTGAAGTCGTTTCTCATGTATATATTTTCGCGGTGGCAGTTTTCTCTTTATCGAAAGGGGTAGGTTATGGTTCGTCTGTGGTGCCTATTGATATCTGTTATGCTGACAACGCAGGGATGGGCCGCGGAGTTTCAGCTGAGCAGTCCAACGATCAAAAGCCAAGGCAAAATCGGCCAGGAACATGTGTTTGCAGGATTCGGATGTAGCGGGGGAAATGTGTCGCCGGCTCTACAGTGGCAGGGAGCGCCGAAGGATACCAAGAGTTTTGCATTGACGGTCTACGATCCGGATGCTCCGACCGGCAGCGGCTGGTGGCACTGGGTTGTCTTCAATTTGCCTCCCACGCTGAACTCGCTGCCCGCCAATGCAGGAAAGCCAGAGGGTAGTGCCGCGCCCGCAGGCAGCATCCAGAGCATCACCGACTTCGGTCAGCCTGGCTATGGCGGGCCTTGCCCACCGGCGGGGGACAAGCCCCACCGGTACATCTTCACGCTCTATGCGTTGAAACTCGACCAGGTTCCTTTGAAGAGTGATGCGTCCGGAGCGATGGTGGGCTTTTACCTCAACCAAAACATGATTGCCAAGGCATCCTTCATGGCCTTCTACGGGCGTTGAGCCCGTCTGATGATTCTGGCATTCGTCATCCTCTATCTCCTTCTCTCCGTGGGGATCGGCCTCTATGCGGCTACGCGCGTCCACAGTGCGAAGGATTTCGCCGTAGCTGGTCGTTCATTGCCTCTACCGATCGTTACGGCCACGGTGTTCGCGACCTGGTTCGGTGCGGAAGCGGTGCTGGGCATGCCAGCAACCTTCGTCAAAGACGGACTGCGCGGTGTCGTCGCCGATCCATTTGGAGCGAGCCTCTGTTTGATTCTTGCGGGATTGTTTTTTGCGCCTCGTTTCTATCGATTGAATTTGCTCACCGTCGGGGACTACTACCGGATACGCTACAATCGAACGGTGGAAGTCCTGTGCACCCTATGCGTCGTGGCCTCCTATCTTGGCTGGGTGGCTGCACAATTCAAGGTGTTGGGATTGGTGCTTAATGTCGTGACGAACGGGGGGGTCAGTCAGAAGATCGGTATGGTCATCGGGGCAGGGATTGTGCTGACCTATACGACGTTCGGCGGCATGTTTTCTGTCGCGATTCTCGATTTTGTACAACTCGGTGTCATTCTCGGAGGGTTGCTTTACATTGTCTCGGTCATCAGCGATCTCACAGGAGGCGTCGGGACAGTGGTCGCCCATGCCGCTCAAGCCGGGAAATTGGAATTCTTTCCCCCGGCAAGGCTCAATGCGTGGATCCCGTTCGTCGGTGCCGGTATCACGATGATGCTGGGTTCGATTCCGCAGCAGGACGTTTTCCAGCGCATCACGTCGGCCAAGGACGAACGGACAGCGGTCCAAGGCTCGGTACTCGGCGGGGGGCTCTACTTTGTGTTCTGCTTTGTCCCGATGTTTCTTGCCTATGCGGCAACATTGGTCGACCCTGCAAAGTTCGGTGCGCTGCTCGAGCAGGATTCGCAGCTCGTCCTGCCGACTTTAATTCTTCAGCACACACCGATCGTCGCACAGATTCTCTTCTTCGGCGCGGTGTTATCAGCGGTGATGAGTTGTTCAAGCGCGACCTTGCTCGCCCCGTCGGTTGCGCTGAGCGAAAACGTCATTAGACGCGCGCTGCCCGGCATGACCGACTGGCAGTTCTTACGGATGATGCGGTTCGTGCTGGTCGGGTTTGCCTGCGTAGTGCTGACGATTGCGCTCAGTTCCAATTCCAGCATCTACATGCTCGTCGTGAACACGTACAAGGTAACGTTGGTGGCTGCCTTCGTTCCCTTGTGTGCCGGCCTCTACTGGTCGAAGGCGACGACTCGAGGGGCGCTCTGCGCAATCGTGGCCGGCCTGATGACATGGATCGGGTGTGAACTCTTTGGGTCGCCGGACTCCATGTGGCCGCCACAATTGGTCGGCTTCCTCATGGCCGTCGCAGGCATGATTATGGGATCGTTGCTGCTGCCGCTCGGTGGCTCTCCGTTATTGCGACCGATCGGCGACCCTTCTCTCCGTGTTGGTTCACCTACGGTGCCGCTCACGACTATTGATCGTAACGAGTAATGGCGACGAACGCTGCTACTCAGCGTTGCTTCTATTCCGGGACGAGACTGGAAACTCGGTTGCCATGGAAGCGGAGAAATGAATGGAGAAAGCCGGTTTCGATGGTCAGTGGTTCAACGTATAGCGGACCAGGCGGCGGACTTCGTCAACCGTAAACGGTTTTTGGAGGATCTCTCGCGCTCCGAACAGTTTGGCTATACTCAAAAAATTGCGATCACCGGTGGCCCCGGTCATGGCGATGACTTTGGCGTCGAGAAATTCACGCGTGAGTTCCAGCGTGACGTCCATGCCGTCCCGGGCTGGCATGAGAATATCGGTGATGATGAGATCAGCAGGTGCTTGGCGATACAAGGTGAGTCCTTCTTGCCCATTGGAGGCTTCGCGCACCTCGTGCCCGTCCTCCTCCAGGATTCGGCGCAGCAGATGGCGGACTGGATCTTCGTCGTCAACGATCAGAATCGTAGCCATGAATTCCTGGGGTGGATGTTACAGGAACACGGACTCAAAACCTAGGCTGCGTGGGCGGTAATCGATTCAGCTCCGAGATGTACTTCCTCGTCCCCGTAGTTGGGTTCACTGACCGCACATGCCCGCAGTTCTTCCTGGGCAAGCTGGCGGTTCCGCTCAATCATCGGATCGTAGACATGACCGCAATTCATACAGCGCCAGCCTGTCATCCACATGTGTCCGATCGTGCCCTCGAAATCCATGAAATGGTCTTTGACCATCAGGCCGTGACAGCGTCGACAGTTCATGATCGCTCTCCTTGGTTACAGCCTAGGAATTCGTGCGCTCTATGACCTAAGATAACGTAATTGGCGCTGAGCAAAAGACCCGGAGGAGGTAACCCGGAAGAGGGGGGATGACGATATAACTACTTGAACAATAAGGGGAGTGTAGGTGTGGTCTATGGGAGGACGAACATTCGGTGGTGAATGATAGACAGGGATGGGTACGTGATTCTGCTGAACCTTGCTGAGTACGGCCTCGCTTGGACTCAGACTCGTGCGGTGAGCACGCTTTGGAGAGCTGCCACCAGCCCTTCGATCTTAACGGGCTTTTGCACGTAAGCGGCTGCGCCAAGACGCCGCGCCTTCTCTTCTGCTTCCTGTGGATCACGGGCGGTGACCACGATTACAGGAATGTCACTCAAGATTCGATTGCGTTTTAGAAGTTCAAGAACATAAAACCCATCTCCTCCAGGCAATCCTAGGTCTAGGAGGATGGCCTGAGGTTGATGGTGCCTGGCCACACTGATGGCCTGCATTCCATCGGCGGCCCAAACGGGATAGTAGTCGTGAGCCTTGAGGGCGGCGCTGAGCAAGTGCCAGCTATCGACCCCATCGTCGATTATGAGAATTTTTGGTTTCATGAAGGACCTCTCTTCGTGAGTTGTTCTTCCTTCCTCCAGACCGAGCCCCTTTAAGACAAAGGTATCTGACCCACTAATTCTTGCCAGACCAAAAAGGGGTACCTCGAAAGGGGAGCACGACAGCAGTCTTTCCCTGACACACTCACAATAGCGGCCTTGCCCAGGCTCCCATAGGCCGAATAGGCGTCATACCCGTTTCCTCGCATCGGTTTTGCGGCGCTCTCGTCGCTTTCGTCCCGTTCCTCGGTTATGCTGTACAGAGCCGCATGGGTCTACGAATACCTTCACGATGGGTGGCGCGAGGTGCCATGGGTCTGGCTGGCATCGCGGCTGCCCTCTGTGTGACGATCGCGTTGTACGGGGCCTATCTCGCCACGTTCCTGGACCTGCCGAAAAGCGAAGACCATCCGCCGCTCCGTCTGTATAGTGCTCCCTTCCTCTTGCAGACCAATCTGTCGGTCACCGAAGCCCGCGTGTTCGATCGACTCCAACGACTGGGCTATCATCGGACGCCCAAACAGGTCGAAGCTCCGGGGGAGTATCAGCTCACGGATGAGGCACTGACGATCTACCTGCACGCGCAGCCTGAGGAGCACGCGAAAGCAACCGTCATTCGACTCACCCTCGATCAGGATCGAATCACCGAAGTTCTGTCGGTGACCGAGGGGGCGCTCGTCTTCCCTGTTTATCTTGAGTCGGAACTGATCAGCGGACTGCGAGGCGAGTCGCGCCAAGTTCGTGAATGGATTCCTTTGACTCAGATTCCGCCTCGACTGATCGAGATCATCGTCGCCATCGAAGATCATCGCTTCTATTCGCACCCAGGTATCGATCCGATCGCGATCGGTCGGGCGCTGTGGAGGAATCTCACGAAAGGCGATGTGGTGCAGGGCGGAAGCACAATTACGCAGCAGTTGGCCAAGAATCTCTTTTACACACCGCACCGCACCATAGTGAGAAAATTCAAGGAGGCTCTGGCCGCCCTGGTCATGGAGGCGAAATACAAGAAGGCGGACATCTTGGAGAGTTATCTGAATGAAATCTATCTTGGCCAGGCCGGGTTTGTGTCGATTTACGGCGTCAGTGAAGCAGCCCGTCGGTTGTTCGGAAAGTCTCTCGGGGAACTTCGCGTGGAGGAAATGGCGCTGATCGCGGCCTTGATCAAAGGTCCCAACACCTACGCGCCGGCGAAACATCCGGACCTCGCCAGACAACGTCGGGACGTGGTATTACGCCGGCTGCGAGAGGTCGGACTCCTGACCGAGGAAGAGTGGACCCTTGCGATTAACCAGCCGATGCGGGTGGTGCCGCCGGAGGATGTGATGAGCGGCGCACCGAATTTCGTGGACGCAGTCTTGCGGCAGGTTGAAGACACTCTGGGCGCGCCGTTGCCTGAAGGGTTACGAATCGACACTACGCTCGATCCGATGATTCAACAAGCGGCCATCGAATCGTTGGAGAAAGGGCTGGTACGACTGGAAGCAACGCACCAGCAGCTGAAACAGACGGAGGAGCCGTTACAAGGAGCTGTGATCGTCCTGGACCCGAGGACCGGATCTATTCTCGCCATGGTCGGCGGACGTGATTATCGCCGCAGTCAATTCAACCGGGCGGTGCAAGCCCATCGTCAACCGGGCTCATTGGTTAAACCGTTCGTCTACCTTGCGGCGCTTGAGGCGGCGCGCGAGGGAGACGCCGTGGCGTTCACCTCGGCAAGTCTCCTGGCAGACGAGCCGGTCACCTTTGAGTCGGAAAAGGGGCAATGGGCACCACTGAACTATGATCGCCAATTCCGCGGACATGTCACCTTACGTCAAGCCTTGGAACAGTCCCTAAACGTGCCGGCTGTGAGGGTTGCTCATGCTGTCGGCACCAAACGAATCGTTCAACTTCTGCACCGACTCGGAGTGAGCAGCCCGATCTCCGAGGATCTGTCCATGGTCTTGGGGAGCTCTTCCGTCTCCTTATTGGAGATCACATCGGCGTTCGGCGGGATTGCGAATGGAGGAGTGGCGGTTCATCCGACGGCGGTCCGCATAGCACGAGATCGACAGGGAGATTCCGTGTGGAGCGGGATCCCGGATCGGTCTCAGGCTGTATCGCCTCAGGGCGCCTACGTGCTGACGTCGTTGCTTGAAGGGGTGATTCAGCGGGGAACGGCTACGAAGGCCAAAGTGATGGGTCTGCAGGGCGCTGTGGCGGGAAAAACCGGGACGACCGATGGGTACCGAGATGCCTGGTTCGTGGGATATTCATCAGACCTCGTCATCGGCGTCTGGGTGGGTTTCGACGACGAACGTCCTGTCGGTCTCACTGGCGCGCAGGCGGCGCTGCCGATCTGGATCGACATCGCCAGACGGGTGATCCCTTCACGGACTCCGACGTTCGTCATGCCGACCGGAGTCGTCACACGTACTGTCGATCCGAAGACCGGTCAACTCGCCACCTCCCAATGTCCGGAACAGGTGTCGGAGGTCTTCGTCGAAGGGACGGAACCCACTGTGTATTGCGAAGTCCACGGCGGTGGGATCTGGGAACGATTCCGGCGGACTTTTGGATTCTCCTAGGTCTTTTTTTCACGGATGGTGTAAGCTGTCATCAAGTTGAACGGACAAGGGAGTCATGCATGAAGAAACCCGGCTTCACTGGCGACGACAATATCACGCTCTTGGCGAAAGGCGTCGAGCTGAAGGGGGAGATTCGCGTCGAGGGCACGGTCCGGATCGACGGGTTTCTGGAAGGCAACATCCAAACCAAGGGGCAGGTCATCGTCGGCGAAGACGGGCTCGTCCAAGGCACGATTTCGGCTGGGACCATCATCAGTAGCGGCCGCATCAAGGCGACCGTTACGGCCATCGAGCGGATTCAGCTGCTCAAGACCGCGACCCTAATCGGAGAGGTGCATACCCCGATTCTGATGATGGAAGAAGGGGCTAAGCTCCAGGGGACAACTGACATGGGAGTTGCGGCCTGGCCGGAGGAACTCCCCAAGTTACCGGGGACGGTCCGCAGTCTCTCGGCACGACGGACGAAGCAGGTCGTTGCGATCGACCACGAGCCGCGCAGCTAGTCGCATCGTAGAAGACTCGTCTCTCCACCCGTTCTCCATTCCACTTTTCCTTCATCCAATGCCCGATCAATCGACGGTGTCGATTATTTCTCGTCCAGTGGGATGGTAATCGCGATTCCACCCATCACGTCATTGAGCTTGAAATCTCTCTTCGGACTGAGCGGGTGGGTGTTATGACAGGTCACGCAGGCGACGGCCACGGCTCGGTCCGGGTAGATTGCCTGGTAGTAACGTTTTTGTCCGCTGGTGACGATACCTGCGACCGGACGATCCGGCTGACGAGCGAGGGTCTGTAGAGCCTTCCGCTCGAATTCCGTGGCTGGCCCGTTTCGCTGATAGATGGGGGAAAGGCCGATGAGGCGGAATCGAATGCCGGTGCCTCCTTCGGCGACAGCCCTGCCTGATTGCTGGAGAAACTGTGCGGGCAGTGGAAGGGCATTATCCTGTTCCCAATGTTCTGCTGCGATGACGATATGTTTTTCTTGCATCCGATTCACGATTTGGCTGGTATAGATCGTCCGATCCGCCTGAATGACGGCATGTACGTAGGCCGCTACCTTTTCGGCGTGGATGGCGGCTGCGGGGGCCTCACTCTTCGCATCAAGCGACGCGGCGGAGGTTGCTGATGCTAAGAGGAAGAGGATGGATGCGGTGCTGATTGAACGCCCGACGCGGTCCATGTTGCCTCCTCTGGCCCCAAGGATGAATGGATCACCGGCAAGCTGATCGTGCAGCATACCCCCCCACGATCCAGATTCTCAACGCGGATGTCGCCGCCGAACTTTCGGATGATCCGTCGAGCGACTGTCAGTCCCAATCCTGAGCCTTCCCCTTGTCCTTTCATGGTGAAAAACGGATCGAACACCTTTGAAAGGTGCTCGGACGGAATCCCACGCCCAGAATCCTCAATCGTGATGATTACGGCCTTATTGTCAGCACTGGTCGCGACGCGAAGCGTCCCAGGACCCGGCATCGCCTGAACGGCGTTCGTCAGGATGTTCATAAACGCTTGGCGGAGTTGCTCAGGGCTTGCTGAAACTCGGGTTCGACATGCGTAGTTCTTGTGAATCTCCAAGCGACTGAGATCCTGCGTCGTCTGCAATGCCGTCAGTGCCTGATCGAGCTCCAGGTGAATATCGACAGGAGTAAGCCGAGTCCCCGTATCGCGCGTAGCCACGCCGGTAAAGTCTCGGATGATCGCCGCCATGCGTCGTCCGTGCTGGACAATGTCGCGGGCATGAGCCTTGACGTGATCGAGGTTGACCTCCTCTTGAATGGCCTCTCCGAGTCCCAGGATGCCGAAGAGCGGGTTGTTCAGCTCGTGGCCGATGCCGGCAGTGAGGATGCCGAGGCTGCCGGATTTTTCCGCCTGGATGAGTTGGTCTTGTAAACGACTTTCGTCCGTTGTATCGCGCAATACAAGACCAACGCGAGAGCCTTCGCCCGGCCGTCCGTCAGTTCGAAACCACTCATAATGGTAGACCCGCTGCCCCAAACGCAGTTCGCTCCGTCCGTCTGTGCGGGCGCCCGTGAGTGTCGGCGCGAGAGGATCACGAGGTTCCTTCACCAACACATCCGCTGCTTTTTCCGTCGTCGGCAGACCTGTATCCTCCCGTTCCTGAAATTCCTTTCGTAGGCGCTGTTGTGTCGGAGCGTCGAGTGGCAAGATGTCGAAGAGACTTGTGGAGGGCGAGAGAGACGCCGACAACCCCAATGACTCCTGTGCGGCGTGATTCACGTATTGCACCTGTGCCTGGGCGTCAACCATGAGAATAGGTGTCGGCACTGCGCTCAGGATCTGATCGGTTGATCGCTCAAGAGACTGGACTTCTTGAGTCTTCAAGGCGACTTGATCCGTGAGACCAGCGAATGCGGCTTCCAGCTGTTTGTTCATCCGGTTGAAATCATCGGCAAGGGCTTCCAACTCATCGCCGGTCTGAATCTGGATCGACTGCCGCAGTTCACCTCGCCCAATGGATTCCGCAGCCTTTTGCAGTTGGCGGATCGGCAGCACGATCCGATTGGCTGCCAGATACCCGAGGGCCACGAGTAGACAGACGGCAACCAGTCCAAAGATGCTCATCCAGGTAAAGAGATGGTGGATCGGAGCAAACAATTCGTCGGAGGATTGCCAAACAAAGGTGTTCCAGCTGCCCTCTTCGAGCCTACCGTTCGTGGCTCGGCTGGTTTCTGGAAGCGGTGCGAATCCGATGATCGAAGTCGAGTGCCCACCATGGCCGTCGCTCGGGGCGGCGACCCAACCGGGATAAAAGGGAGTCACGAGCGGGATCAGCGATAGATCGGACAAACTGACTCCGGTGGGAAGAATCGGACAGCTCATCACAATGCCTCGACTGTCGATCAGCATCACGTGTCCAGTTTTCCCGAAGCGGATGGGTTGGATCGAGGGGGAGAAAAACTCCTTGGCATCGATGACGCGGTGGAGCACCCCGACGACCTCGTAATGGAGGCTGTCCATGATCGGGACTGAGAGGGTAAATGCATAGGTTTCCGCCCGTTCATGATAATAGACATCTTCGATGTACAACTGACCGACCCCTTTGTGATACGCGCCGATCCACCAGGGTTCACTGCCATTCGAATAGTTGGGACGGGTGGTCAATGCCGCCACGAGCGAACCTTGCGTATCTGTGACAAATAAGAGTTTCGTGGCCGCTCGGACGACTTGGGGCAGGAGCTGCTCTTGCTCACTTTGGGAGCCGCTGTAAAAACTGCGAAGCAGGTTGGCCAAGTGGCTGCCTGTCACGGCCTTGACGATGCCGGGTTCCTTCGCATCCCATTTGGCGGCAGCATCGTTGATGGTTGCACGAACGGCGCGCAGGCTCTTCTGATCTCGGAGATTGTTGAGGTTATCGCGCCGACGTTCCAATTCGGTGACAATAGTCGGATCTCGCGCGATGCGCGATGTACGGGCGACTTCCTCGGCTACCAGGATATCCAGCTTTCGGGCTGTCTCCGCAGCCAGTGCCTTAAAGCTTTCGCCGTTGACTTCCTGGATTTCTCGGGATCCCTGCCAGAACGCCATCCCCAATCCGACAAGCAAGGGAAGGACTCCGACCATCAGCATCGATAAGATCAGTTTCGGTTGAAGCCCCCAACCCTTGCGAGGGCCGATCCTGGATGGATTTGGTGATGCCATAACACTCACCGTTGCGAAACAGTCTCTTGCGTCAGAAACGTCAGCGTAAACGTCGAACCCTTATCGACTTCGCTGTCGACTGCGATGCTCCCGTGCATTTCATGGACGATGTTTCGAACATTATATAACCCCAGTCCCGTCCCTTTCCCCGGGGGTTTGGTCGTGAAAAACGGCTCGAATATTTTCTCCTTCAACTCCGGTGCGATCCCGCAGCCGGTGTCGGAGATTCGAACGTCGACCGTATCGGCCGTCACGCGGGAATCCAGAGTCAACGTTCCGCCGACGTGCTCCATGGCGTGGACAGCATTCGTGATGAGATTCACGAACACGTGCAAGAGCTCATCCGGGTTGCCGCGGACGGCGGCTCCTTGCGTATAGTGCTTGACGACGTCGATATCATGGAGTCGGGCTGCGTAGCGAGCTATTTTAAGTGCCTCGTCGAGCTTCCCGTTGATCGAAACAAGGCTTCCATCCGAAGCGGACGATTGACGGGAATACCGTGTCAGGTCTTGGCAAATGGCTGAGGTCCGCTTGACGGCGTCCACGATTTCTCGGGCCTGTTCCTTGATGGTGGGAAGGTCACGTTCTTCGATCAGATTCTCGGCCAAGCCCATGATCAGCTGAAGAGGATTATTGATGTCGTGTGCGATACCGGTTGCAAACGATCCGATCCCGGCCAACTTTTCCGCCTGCATTAATTCAGCTTGCAACGCCGATTCATGCTGGATGATCTGCCAGAGCAGGCGGGACGCCGAACCACTCAATAACTCTGTCGTTGTCGGTTTCTGCGTGCGCAGAACCGCTTCCATGCCGGGATCGCCCGTGACATCGAGAATCAAGCCGATCTCAGGGTTCCGGACCAGTGCCGCGACATCGGTGGTCACGGGGATCTGATACTCGCGGGCGCGCTGCAAGCCGGGCGCGCGCGGATCACGATCGGCGATCCCGACGACCTCGATAGACGAAATCTGATGGAACAAGTCCAAGAGCGCTCTGCCTCCGCGCCCTGCTCCCACGATCGCGACTTTCGTGGGGAGAGCAATGTCCATGATGACGGCCTTTCGTGTGTGCTAGTCACAGCTGTGCGACTGAGGGGGAATGATGAGCGGTGCTCCTCCTCAGCCGCACAGAGGATGGTTGTCGGGCTCTATTAGAGCCTTGCCAACTCCCGTTCCTCCATCGCACGCCGGACTGCCTCTTTCAATTTTTCTCCCTCGACGGGCTTGACGAGATAATCCACGACGCCTTGCCGTAAGAATGAAGTCGCCATGTCGGTATCCGGGAATCCAGTCAGCACGATCAAAGGAACGCGCGGATAATTGCTGCGGAAGTAGGCGATCGCCTCGGCTCCGTTGATCTTCGGCATACGGATGTCACAGATGACGACGTCCAGCAGGAGGCGGTTCTCTCCTTCATTGATCGCCTGAATGGCCTTTTCTCCATTTTCGGCCTCGATCACCTCATACCCGGCCTTTTGCAAGGTCATTCTTACTACTTTGCGGATATCCGGCTCGTCGTCGACGACGAGAACCCGGCCGTTGCAAGCCTCACCTCCAGTGAAGAATCCAGATTTGAACTCGGTCATGTCGTCCTCCTTCGCGGTTGGTTAAGGTTGATGTGTCACTTCGTGTATTTCCTTCCGTCGAATTCTCACCGTTGCCCCTACATTCAGCCATTCAGCAATGGGCGTGCCAGAATGGTTTGAGAGAAACCTTCTTGATTTCGAGCCAATTTGAATATGTCCACCCTACGATTCCGCATGTCCAGGCTGAAATGCACCACCATGTGCTGAGATCCACCACCATCAGGCTCACCAAATCCGACGCAGCAGGAGCAAGGCACCGACCAAGAGGACAGTGGCCGTCAGGGTCATCACCACGTTCATTGATCACCTCCTTTGTGCCCGCCTGCGCCTGTTCCCCAGTCCGTGAATACCAAGTTTCATACCGTGCAGCGTGGTGGGACGCTGAGATGCCGGATGCACTAGGTTTTTCAGCTGTTAGTGAATGAAAGGTAGGAAGGTCATAAGCATGTCGGTTCACGGGAAAACTGATCGGATTCGATTCGGACTGAATACAAATGGATTCCCTTTCCGAGAGGACCGGTATCGGGTGGCATGTGTGAGCAAATTGCGTTTCCGAAAGGCACTGAGGTATTCTGCCAGCAGGGAGGAGGTTCAGTGATTACGTCTGAGGTGCTCACCGAATACGTTCGACGAACGATGCCGGATGCTACGGTGACGGTAACGGATCGGACAGGAACGATGGACCACCTCAAGGTTGTGGTGGTGTCTGAGTCGTTTCGCGGGAGGAACCTCCTCGACCGGCATCGGCTGATTTATCAAGCACTCGATATCCCCTTGAAGGACGGACGCATTCATGCGTTAGAACTCACGGCTAGAACAAAGGATGAAAGCTGATAGTTGCTGGCTAACAGCGACTAAGGAGACAGACCATGGCGGATCCAATCGAAGACGAAATCCAGAAGGAAGTCAAAGCTCACAAGATATTAATTTACGGCAAGGGCACCAAGCAGATGCCGATGTGCGGCTTCACACGCGAGACCATGCAGTTCTTCGATAAGTACGGGTACCCGTATGAAGTGATCGACGTCTTAACCCAGCCGGCCAAACGAGAAGCGCTCACGAAAATGACCAATTGGCCCACCCTGCCCAAAGTGTTTATCGACGGCACCTTCTATGGGGACACCGACATTCTGGATCCGATGGCGGCCAAGGGCGAGATTGAGCCGCTGCTGAAAAAAACGTTTGGAAAATGACAGTCGGTTGAAGAGATTAAGGAGGGCGTCTGTCAAACTCTCCTGCTCGTGGAACGCGCACGAACGGAATGTGCCCGTCCGACACGCACACTCGAGAGTTCAACAGACGCCTTCCTGCTGTTTGTCACGCTGGAGAGGATGGAAAAGAGCGGCTGTCATGCTTTT
>DASPUC010000054.1 GCA_035623075.1 Nitrospiraceae bacterium
GAAGACGAAATCCAGAAGGAAGTCAAAGCTCACAAGATATTAATTTACGGCAAGGGCACCAAGCAGATGCCGATGTGCGGCTTCACACGCGAGACCATGCAGTTCTTTGATAAGTACGGGTACCCGTATGAAGTGATCGACGTCTTAACCCAGCCGGCCAAACGAGAAGCGCTCACGAAAATGACCAATTGGCCCACCCTGCCCAAAGTGTTCATAGACGGTACCTTCTACGGGGATACGGATGTTCTAGATCCCATGGCGGCCAAAGGTGAAATTGAGCCGCTGCTGAAGAAGGCGTTCGGGAAATAAGAAAGAATTTAAGAGACGAGGGCGGCTGTCATGCTCTTGTGCTCGCGCAACGCGCGGTCTCAGAAGACCTTCGTTGGACGCGCGCAATGAGAGCACAACAGCCGCCCTCGTTTTCTAGAGACGCGCACCGGCTTGAGAGTGAAGAGGAGCAGGCAGGACATCTCTGTTGGTCCTCTGCTCCCGGAGCGCGCACACGGGAGCAATCATAATCGAAACTCTGGGGGGTGCTCGCTCGACGGCCGCAGTCGGACCGACAGAGATGTCCTGCCTTAGAGGAATGTGCGGGCCGGTTCTGCGTATTATGCCGGCCAGTATATTCAAGTTAGATTTCTGGAGAGCGTATGCTTCGATTTCCAGAGAAGATCAGAGCGCAGGCGTCCGGCGTACTACTCCAATGCATGGAGGGGCTGGAGTCTTTTTGTAGCCACATCGACAGTGTTTACGAGCGAAATAACGTTGCATTGGATCCGGTAAGGCTCCAAAGCAGCCACCAGTTTGAATACGTGGGCACCGTTCTATGGTTTCTGTACGGCATCTACGTTGCGAAATATCGTGAACTGCTGAGGAATGTAATCCGCTCTACGGCTGATGAAGAATTTCTGGTGTTTGCTCATTGCGGACGTGGGCTCATCGAAACTACTGCAACCTTAAGGTACTACAATAACGAGACTCTCGCGGTCGTTATGGCCGCCAAAGATCCGAACAAATTTAGTAGCGAAGAAATCTCCAAAATCGTCGAGTTGCTGGATAAGCACTCGAGAGGTGGGCGGTTTGATTGGGGATCGTTCTGGATGTCAAACCGCAATGACATGGTTTAAAGATCGGTCGCTGCCTGGAGAAAGGGGAAGAAATCGAAAATCGCCTCTGACACTTCGAATCCGTCCTCCGTTCATGTTAACGATGCAATCCGTAGCTGGATGGCCGAGAAGCCTGGGATTGCTCTCATTTACGACTTTTTCTGTGAACTTGTCCATCCTAACCTCGGTAGCAACTTCTTGATGATGGGTGCTCGGGATGGCTCCTTGCATGTGGCTGGCTCGACCGACAAGAGTGTTGGGGGTTCCTTAACCATCGAAGGCATCAAGTTTCTAGGTCCCATCATTAAAGAGGCTTCGTTGAACATGGCAAAGCTGTTGGGGTGGGCAGCAACGACGAAACCGAAAGAAACCTGACCCGCTGCTTACACGGATGCGCTTAATGGGCGCCAGTTAGATAGATTGGTCGTTTCGCTTCTTGTCATCTTTTTGCTTCCGGTGGAGGCCAATTCATTTCGGTTTGCCTGCCGCAGTAGAAGCACGAAAGTCGGTAGCGCGCTTTCCGTCTGGGGTTCGGCATCGACGTGAAGGTGATAGGGGTATCGTCGAAGGGGCAAGTCGGTTGGTCGTGTAGCAAGTGAGCTTCGGCCATCATCGTGATCGAAGCCTCGTCCCATCCCGGTGTCAAGGTTTCCTTTCCCGAGAGGCGTTCTTTCCCTCCGCAACGCTCACATTCAGCTTCATAGGTTTTGATCCGTTCCTGTGGCTGCGACAAATCCGTGGTATGCATAGGCCCGCCGCAGCCAGGCTTGGCGCACGTCAAGTGTTCGTGCTGCAAAGCCTGCACGAAGCGGTGATGGGCCTGACGATCCTGTTCTGATTTCATGACCAATCCCCCATAATGAGAACGCCCTCCTTTCTTATTCCCACCACGCTCTCAGGGCGAGACGAGTGTGGTGACCTCAAATGCGCGCATGCACCGAGCACCGCCCGTTTGGTCGAATCGGATCATGTCCTGTGTGCGCGGTGCGCGAGCGACTGAGGTCACTACGGCGGCCTCGCCCTTCATATCCCCCATGCACCGCTCAGTTGAATGTTTGCTCCGTTGACGTACCGGGCCTCGTCCGACAGGAGGTAGCGCACGGCTGCCACTGTGTCATCGATCGTGCCGACATACCCGGCCGGAATCCGTTTGGTCATGCCGGCCAGTTCTTCGGGTGGTGCGCTGCCGGAATTGATAAAGCCAGGCGAAATGGCATTGACCGTGATGCCGTGCGGAGCTAATAGCTTCGCCAGCGTACGTGTGAGAATCAGTACTCCCGCCTTGGCGATATAATGAGCGGTCACGTCCGGCTGAGCCACCATTTGGTCCGCATTCGCCATGCTGAAGTTGATGATCTTTCCAGATTTCCGAGTTTTCATCCCTGGGACTGCTGCCTGGGCCAGGTAGAAAATCGGATGGAGATTGGCGGCGAACATTTCGTTCCACCCTGCGACGCTTTCGTCAAACAGGTTCACACGATGATACGGGCCCGCTCCATTAATCAATGCGTCGATGTGGCCCCACTGCTGTTCGACCTGCTTCACGAGCTGGTGGGCCGCCGTTGGGTCCGATACGTCGCACTGGACAGCGAGCGGCTGACCTCCCCGTCGTCCGATCTCGGCGGCTGTGGCTTCGGCCTCCGCCGCACTCGTGCGATAGCAGATCGCGACCTTCCACTGTTTAGCGGCAAGATCCAGCGCGATGCCTCGCCCGATGCCTTTGGCGCCTCCTGTGATGAGTGCGATACGATCCGCCATTATGACACCTCATGAGTTATCGTAGGTGTTGATTCCGTCATCTCGATCGAAGGCGTTGGTCGAGTAACTGCAGTGTGCCAGCAGTTCGTGCCGAGAACATCCGTTCGTGTTTCGGTCGCTTCATGTCCTGCGCACAATCCTGGATCAACGCCCGGAGATCGTCGGCAACGTCGACGTCGCGCCACTCCTTCAGGACACCGACGGTAAGACCAAGAGTCGAGGCGTTCCGGCGCGTAGCCGCAAGAACGTTTGTCGTCGACCAGGGTACATCGGTAAAGAGTTCCGGCATAGGGCGTTTCAAGCCGATGAGGTAATAACCACCGTCGCTGGCCGGGCCAAGAACCAGATCGTGCGACTCGATGAGTGAAACGGCCTGTTGATAGATCGAAAATGGGAGAGTGGGGACATCCGTCCCGACGATGAACACCTGCCGATAGCCACGGCCGAACAAGTCAACAAATGCGCGATGCATGCGCTGTCCTACATCATCTCCCACCTGATCTAAAAGACAGACGCCGTGGCGTTCTTCAAGAATTTTGAAGAATACGAGAGATGCCGAGGGAAGGCAGGCGATGTAGCGGTCGATCGACCGGCGCTCCTTGGCAATGACCGCCTTCGTTCGTTCGAGGGTGTCGAGCACAAAACTGCCGTGCAACGTGGCGGCTTCATCCTGTGTGAGCGGAGGGCACAGTCTGGTCTTCACCTGACCTGGCACCGGCGCCTTCGCGAAAATCACTAAGGCAGTGCTGAGCCCTGAGTGCTGAGTGCTGGAATTCGACGTCACCGTTTCTCTACCTCACCGCAATATAGAACCGCTGCAATTGATGGGGGCTGACGCCGGTCCAATAGAGGAAGCGAAGTCCCCACATCAACAAGATGGTCTTGATAGGACCATGAGCCTCCCACCGGCGAAACGACGTCACGACGCGATCTCTTAACATGGCTATTCTCCCCACGCGTTTCAATCGTCGACTGAAGTCGATGTCTTCCATCAACGGGATGTCGGCAAAGCCGCCAAGCTGATCGAACGCTCCCCGTTTCACAAAAATGGCTTGATCGCCGGTAGCGATGCCGCTCCACCGAGATCGCCAGTTCATGAAGGTACTGATGATCTGTGCCAGCATGGACGGTCGATCAAATTGGACATCGAATCGTCCTCCAACCGTGACGTTGTCCGTGCACGCTGCGACAATGTCCTGCTTCGCCGTGATCGGAAGCTGGGTATCGGCATGCAGAAATATAAAGATGTCTCCCCGGCTGGCCCGCGCTCCCACATTCAGTTGGCGCGCGCGGCCATGCGGAGCCGACAGCAGCCGAACCGTGCTCAGTGTTGAGGGCTGAGTGCCGGAGATAAGTGATGCGACAATTGCACTCGTTTGATCGGTACTTCCTCCGTCGACGATAATGAGTTCGTCAAAGCCGAGGTCGGCCGTGCGCAAAATCGTATTAGCGATGATTCGTTCTTCGTTGAGGGTAGGAATGATGACGGAAATCGTCATCGGGTACGGATCACGCGGACTTCTTGGGTTCGTTGAACATAAAGTACATGACGATCACGACGGTGGTCCAAAAGAGGACCTGCTTGTGCCAGAACAGCACTTCGTCATAGTATTTCAAAACAGCGCCGAGGAACAGGACCCCGCCGATGATGCTGTACCGGAGCGTGGGATTCTCGATGGCAGCATTCGCCCAGACCGCAACGCCGCCGAAATAAATCAAGAATGGGATGACATCGATTTCGAATCCGCCGCTGATCGACAGAAACACCTGCAGAAACCCGAGGAACATCAGCGCGGTCCCGACCATTAGGCCGGCGACATGCATCCGACGATTGTCGTCTGAGTCTTGATCATCTGCACGCGTTGTTCTCGGCGGAGAAGGCTGAAGAGGATCACCAGCTGGTGGGGGAGGGAGATCGGTCGGTGCCATGATTCGCTAGGCCTTGAAATGTTTGCTGAGGGTCAACCCCTGGCGCTGGTAGGACGACCCGAGCCCAGTGCCGTACAGTTGGCTCGGAATGTCGAGCATCCTGTCGTATACAACCTTGAAGAAGGTTTGTCCATCGTGGATCAGAAATGGCACATCGTGCGGCCGGACCTCCAGTACAACCTGCGTGCCTTTTATCTCGCCTCTTGCACCGTAACCAAATCCTGGATCGAAGAATCCTGCATAGTGTGTTCTCACTTCACCGCAGGCGGCTTCATAAGCGACCATTTCAGCCGCATAGCCTGGCGGAACACGTATTCGTTCTTTCGATGCGAGGATGTAAAACTCCTCTGGTTCTAGCAAAAGGCTATCATTTCTACCTCTGTATATAGGTTCCCAGAACTCCAGCGCAGGGTGATGGCAAATCTTTGAGAGGTCGACGATGTGGCTGTTCCTTTTTGCCCTGTATCCAACAATATCTCGATCGGACTCAGAGCCCTGTAGGTCAATTCGAAGAAACAAGCCCTTGTCAATTCTTACATCGCGTGGCGTGACCGGTTCATCAGTAGAGGTGTTGCGGAAGAGTAGGCAATCACTTTTATGTAGTTTCTCGATCGCTGAGTCAGCAACAGTCGCTTGCCCAGCAATGAATCTGACTTGGTTAAGGCACATTCCAGTTTTTAGCCTTATCGCAAATGATCGTGGGACAATCTCCAAATAAAGTGGGCCCTTATAGCCCGCTTCAATATCGTCAAAACTCGCGCAGAGATCGGTGATCACTCTAGTGAAGATGTCTAAACGACCTGTTGTACTCTTTGGGTTTGCTCTAGCCCGAAGGTCCTTGGTCAAAGCTAATCTCTCCAAGAGAGGTACCAGATAAACATGCCCCTTCTCTAAAATTCCACCTTCGAGGAGATTAATCTCATACATCACTAGATCTTCTTGAAATGCATCCATAACACCGAGCCTATGCCCAACCTCAGAGCGCTCAGGAAGAAAACTGCTGAGAAGGCGATATGCTTTAGCTCCAAGTCTGAGATCGAGACTGGCTGGTTGGATTTGGCGGTCTTCAATAGGGGTATCGGCTTGAACCACACCAAGGGCGATAAGTTCTTTAATTTGCTGGTAGGGAAGAATTCCCTGCGACGTGGCACGGCTCACAGTTTGTCGAACCCTCCGCTGTCGCCGTTGCTGCACGCTCCCCACATAGGATGGGCACCGACCATCGGCAGCTCCCGGCTCGAGCCGTTCTTCGGTTGCGGGTAGTGGAACGGTTTGTTCTCGTAATTCTTCAAGAGGACTCCGTCTTCATCCATATGGACGAGGTAATCGCCAGGTAGCAGCGGGACTTTGCCTCCGCCTCCTGGTGCATCGATGACGAAATGTGGGACCGCCATGCCGCTGGTGTGGCCCTGCAAGGCCTTGATGATGTTCAAGCCCGTCTCGACTGTCGTTCTGAAGTGGTTGGTCCCCTTGGTCAAGTCCGCTTGATACAGATAGTACGGTTTCACACGGGCCAATAACAACTGGTGCACCAGCCGTTTCATGACTTCCGGATCGTCATTGACGCCTTTGAGCAGCACAGTTTGTGCGCCGAGTGGAACGCCGGCATCGGCCAACATTCCGCAAGCCACTTTCACTTCCGGCGTCAATTCGTCCGGATGGTTGAAATGCAGGTTCATATAAATCGGATGGTACTTTTTGACCATCTCGCACAGCTTTGCCGTGATACGTTGCGGCAGGGTACCAGGGACGCGCGAGCCAAGACGGATTAACTCGAGGTGGGGGATAGTGCGAAGGGCTCTGAGGATTCGCTCCAGGAGATGGTCCGGGAGGAGCAACGGATCGCCGCCTGAGAGAATGACGTCCCGCACTTCGGTGTGTTCACGCAGATAGGCAATCGCCCGATCGAGCTCGCCTTTCTTGAGGAATCCCGGTTTCCCAACGAGGCGTTTTCTGGTGCAGAACCGGCAATAGATCGGGCATTGGTTCGTCACCATGAGAAGCACGCGATCAGGATACCGGTGGACCAAGTGCGGCACCGGACTCATCAGGTCTTCTTCGAGAGGATCGTCCTCCGCATCGATGTCGGCCATCTCAGCCATGTCCGGGACAACTTGTTTCCAGATCGCGTCACCCTTTTCCTTGATCGTCCCCATCACGGTGGGTGTAATCCGCATCGGGTAGTCGCCGACAACGGCTTCGATTTCCTCGACTCTCATGCCGACCCGGGCTGCCAGGTCTCGGGGTTTTACGATGCTTTCCGCTAAAACCTTTTGCCAGGCTTCCATCCTGACTCCTTCCGCAAGGCCACCGCATCGCCACCGTCATCAAGGCTAGCGTTGGCAGGACGGGTATTGATCTTCTTCGCCCAATGAACCAGGCTTTCCACCGGACCGAGCGGCGAATTTCTTAACAGCGTCGGGGCCCGAGCCATCTTTGCCGTACCGATCGTCCAGGTACGCCAGAATGTCCTGAATTTCCGTGAGCACGAGACTCTCATCCTGCAACACAGGGACGTAGTACTGTCCTGAAACAGCATGGACCTGTTTGCGGAACGCCCGAACGTCTGGGACCATGACGTCCTCATAGGCGACGCCCAGCTCCATCAGTTTTTCACGAACCAGTTCACACTCGGGACACCAGTCAACGTGATAGAGCTTCAATGCCATTGGAAATCCGTGGTCCGTGATGAGTGACGGGTACCGAGTAAGCTGAGTTTCAGAAGACACCCATGGCGCATCATGCGTCACCCGTCAATCCACTCGCGAGAGCGCAAGGTACCATCACCGCGTCCCTCATCCCGTGGATGACTTTCTTGTCCGCCGGGCAGATGGTCGCAAGAATCCCGCCGAGTTCGGCCTTCTCGCCTTGAACGAAATAGTAAGGCGAGAGCCGCACCCGTCCTGCCATCTCCTTCATATCGCCGGTGGCGGGGTCGAAATAGCTCACATTGTACAGGCGGCCCTTATGAAATTCCTGGAGGACATAAGGAGTCCGTGGGAATGAGGCCAAAGCCGATTCCAGCGCCGTTGCCCATTCGTGTTGAGGGAGATCGTGCCCGACCGATACCCCCCGGCTTCCCCAGGCCAGCTCCGAAAATCCCGAAGGCTTGACCACGAAATGCCGTTCCTTCTGTGTCGCTGCTGCGAGTTCTGTCCAGTTGGCAATGGGGCGCCCGCTGAGAGAGAGACCTGGGATCGTCGCCGACGGAGGGACAGGGGCAGGATCCAAGACCCAGGTTCGAGGCATGACAGTCGTCAGTTGAAGAAACACCTCGCGCCCCAATTCCTGCTGCCAATATGGATTCAAAGTCGGGTGATGGAAGAGAGCAAAGGCGAGTTTCTCTTCCAGCGCTGGCTTATATGGCGGGGTCACGGCAACCCACTCTTTTTTCACCGCATACTGCACCAGCTCTGCTTTCGGAATATTCATCAGGTCGAACAACTCGTAAAATCGATAGATGAGGCCGATGGGCTTTTCTTCGGCCCCAGTGGAGAGGAAAAGACCGTCTTCTGTGAATCGGATGTCACGGGGTTCCACACAGTAACAGTCCAAATCGCGGTCGCGGAGCCGTTTAGCCAGCCACCTCATCTCCGGGCGATAATCTTTGGCTTCTTCCGAAACGAGAATGGCCGCGCAGCCGGGGTGCTGGCCCTGCTGGCTGCGCAGCATTGTGGCAAAGCCCCTGACCATGCCGTCGGACCCGCCGACGAGGGAGGTGTTTTTACCGTCTCCCTCGGCATAGAGATGAGACAAACAGGCGGTCAGCCCGATGCCGCCTGGGACCGAGTCCAGCTCCGTGATGACCATGCCGTCCGGGGTCGGGAGCACATCCGGTCGTATCACCGCGGGAAGTTGGTCCCGGAATCGCTTCATGCGGCTGTAGGTCACGAGCGCTTCCGGTTTACCTTGGTCCAAGTAGCCGGCGATCCACGCCGGTTGAGTGCCGCGGGCGCTCTCCATATAGAGACGACTTAAAGCCCGGTAAAACGACAGGAGAGGCGGCCCAAGGGACGAGAACCACGTGAGCTGTTCCTGCGAGAGGGAAAATGGATTAGGAGCGATGCGCCATGAATTGGTGCCGGTGTGAAGTAGCGGCGGGGCGGTGGGATTCTCTGTTGCCCCAGGGGCGTACAACCCGGCCTCGACCAGTTTGTCGCGTATAACTGAACAGCGGCGGAGGTTAGACCCGAGTCGGTCGAGCAGATGCGATGGCTGTGTCAATGATCATGCCCTCGTGCGAGGCGAACTGATCGTAACATGGGTCTTAGGATCGTACAAGAGGTGTTGGTGGGGCTGCGGGTGTCGCCATGCGGACACAGTTCTTGCCGGCATTCTTGGCAGCATACACTGCGACGTCAGCGGCGACGATCAGGTCCGAGGGGACGGAGGCGTGGATCGGGAACGTGGCGATGCCAATGCTGCAGGTCAGAGATAACGGAGGATTCGCCAGCTTGGCCAGCTCTGGCAGCAGCGTCAACGTCGTCATCCGGTGCTGAAGTCGTTCGGCCACGCTGAGTGCACCGTCCATGGATGTGTCCGGCAGGATCATCGCGAATTCGTCTCCTCCGTAGCGTGCTGCGAAATCGCTAGACCGGGCGATGCCGTGTCCCGGTCCTTGTTGGCTGTCGAGCAGCCATCCGATCTCGCGTAAGACTTGATCACCGTTCGCATGGCCGTAGGTGTCATTGATGTATTTGAAATCGTCGAGATCGATGAAGAGTAGCGAAATCGGGCGCATCGACCGGAGAGCTTGGGCACACCACTGGACCAGAGTCTGTTGGAAATGTGAGTGATTATACAGACCAGTCAGGCTGTCTCGCGTTGATTGATCGCGCAGTTGCTGATTGACATGGAGCAGATCACGGTTGGTTTCGGACAGATTCTTGACGAGAATCTCGGTCTGGACCTGTTGTCGCTTCAACGATGTGATATCGGTGATCGTTTCGACGACGTGAGTGCTTCCGCCAGTTGTAGCGACTTTGGCCCATTGAACGAGCAGATATTGGTCGTTCGGGAGCGGCACTTCACTTGCCGTCGGTTCGCCGGACTCGACGGCCTCCGGCATTTTACAAAACTGACACGGCGTGGGACAGCCAGCGATCTTTTCGTGGCAGGTATGGTTCGAGATGTCCCCAAACTTGACTTGTGAGGTGTGGTTCTGAAAGACGACCTTATAGGTGTTCGGATCGATGACGGTGATAATCACCGGCTGTGAGTTCAGCAGGTTCTTCGCGTCATACTGAGGCTGATCTGATGACGGGGTCGTCGCCACGGTTGAGCCCATCTAAAGGTCCTGCCATGAGAGTATTTCACCAGGGGTAAGACCGGTCAAGAAATTGCGCAGTTTCAAGGCGATTGAGCGAATCAGAAAATAGCGACCTGTTAGGTGGTATCCATAAATGGTGATAGAATGATCGCCAAATTGATAGGAATCCGTCCATGGATGCGCTTGCCACCGAAACAGCCCAGGCTGCCGTGAAATCGCACGCCGAACTTCCCCAAATCGTACCCAGTAGCACCTGTCTTCGGTGCGACGTCTGTTGCCGGTTTCCTGACCCCGACAGTGCACTGCGCCCGTATTTCACCGCGGAGGACATTGAACTGGCGGTGGCGGCCGGCGTAGGTCGGTCGGCGTTTTCTGATTCCCATGGTTCCCAGGTGACCCTGGTTCCCGATCAAAAGCACGAGGGATATCAGTGTCCTGCGTTCGATTCGACAACCTCGCACTGTACGATTTATGACCGGCGCCCCTTCGATTGCCGGATCTATCCGTTGGCCCTGATGTGGAACGAGGCACATGACCAGGTCGTCTTGGGCTGGGATACCAAATGTCCGTTCTTGCGCGACCAAGTTCCTGCAGATATTCACCGCCATGCCGTTCAGGTGATGGGATACGTGAATCAACCGGAAACCGTGAAGATGTTGGAGGCACATCCTCGTCTCATCGGGCGATATCAAGAGGATGTCGTCGTACTGGCTGCTCTGCCACACGTGACTGCCGCGATGTCAAGTCAGTGGGGCGATGCCCGCCTGCATCAGCTCACTATAGAAGATATTCCACGGTTGTCTTCAGCGATAGACGAGTCACTCGCGGAGAAGAGTGGTGTCCCTTCACTCGCCGCCTATGCGGTGCCCTACCACTACATGTGGAACGGGCTCTTGGCCTATTGGTGGACTGAATTGCACGGAACCCTCTGCCTATTTATCCAGTCGCCGGATGGCTGGTTCATGCCGCTCCCTCCTCTCGGAAGCCGTTCCATCGAGCAGCCTCTGACCGAGGCGTTCGCACTGATGCAACGCTGGAACGGTGCGTCGCCGGTCAGTCGAATCGAAAACGTGCACCAACAACTTGCGCCGGATCTGGAGCGATGGGGGTATCGACTGGTGACGAAAGAACCGGACTATGTGTACCGTGCGATCGACCTCGTGACTCTAGCGGGTGACCGGTACAAGTCTCAGCGGGCGCTCTGCAATCGGATTGAACGAGAGCATGCCGTCGTCATGGAACCCTATCGGGTCGGCGATCGTCCGGACTGTCGCGCGCTCTTTCTGGATTGGTCGGAGCAGAAACATGGTGAAGGACTCGAGGAATTCGGCCGCATGTTGCTCGCCGACGCGGAACCGGCTCACGAAGTGCTCTGGTCGCATGCGCCGACTCTCAATCTGACAGGAACGGTTGCACGGATCGAGGGACGGATTCGCGCCTATACGTTCGGTTACTGGTTGAACAAAGCGACGTTCTGTGTGCTCGTTGAAGTGGCGGATCGTGCGATTCCAGGCCTTGCGCAGTTTCTGTTTCGGGAAACGTGCCGATCTGCGTCGGCTCAGGGTGCCGAGTTCATCAACACGATGGATGATGCGGGGCTGGTCGGATTGCGCGCATCCAAACAAGCCTATCACCCTATCGCAAACGTTCTGAATGTGATCGCCACTCGAGCATGAAATGAGCACACCGGTGAATCCTCCCAGATCTGTTCCTGCCCGCCGCTATCGATGGTTGCCGTATGTGATCATCGTGATGACGGTCCTGACATTGGCGGCCGGTTTATTTTTGGTGCAATACGTCGAACGTCGGCTGGTGGATGCGACTGGAGAACAACTGACGCTCGCGGCGGCGGAAGTGTCAGATAAGCTCGACCGGATGCTGTTTGAACGGTATGGCGATGTCCACATGATGGCGCGAGCGTTTTCCTTGCGTGCGTCCGATCCGCACTATCTTTCGGAATATCTCACGTGGATGAAGGCCAAATACGATCCCGTGTATTTCTGGCTCGGGGTCACAGATTCGCAAGGGGCTATTGTGGCGAGCACGAACACTGCGTTACTCGGACAAGACGAAAGCCGCACGGAGTGGTTCCAGCAGGTCCGATTGACCCGCCGAGCGTTGGTTCAGGATGTGGCCATCCATGAGGCTGACAATGGAGTGGAGACGGTCGCCTTCACCGTGCCTATTTTGGATTCTCAAAAAACGTTCCTCGGAGCGGTGACAGCACGGGTCACCGTACCCACGCTGGAAGAGGTCACAACGAGGACGATTCGATCGCTCGAAGACCGTGCCGGGTTTGGTGGATCTGTCGAATATCAAATGCTGACCCGCCATGGCGATGTCTTTGTCGATTCGGATTTGCTTCATAAAGCACCCATCAATCTCAAGACACTCGGCCTCCCGTCCGTGCTCGCGGCGCAGTCGGGCATTCCGGGGTTTCTGGAGGAGCGGCATCTGCGACGGGGCGTGGACGTCGTCAGCGGATACGCTCAGACCCATGGCCATGGCGACTTCGTCGGATTCGGGTGGTCGGTGCTGGTACGGATGGATCGTCAGGCCATTCTGGCTCCAATCCAATCCGCCTTGTGGAGTGTTGGTCTCGCCGCAGCCATTGTCTGGGTGCCTCTCCTCGTTCTGCTGCTTCGGGCCACGTCTTGGTTGCGGGACGAGTATCAAAAGGCACAACAAGAAAGGGCCTGGGCGAGCGCGGCGGAAGCGGCGTTGTTGCAAAGCCAGGAACGCAATCGAGCCGTGGTCGATACCGCACTGGATGGTGTGATCACCATCGACGCCAGCGGGCTCATTTCGGATTGGAATGCGCAGGCAGAGAAGATGTTCGGGTGGTCTCGAGACGATGTGCTGGGGCGACGGTTGTCGGAGACTATCATCCCACCGCGGGATCGAGAGGCGCACGAGCGAGGGCTGCGCCATTTTCTGGGAACGGGAGAGAGTCACATCCTCAATCGTCGCATCGAGGTTCTGGCACTGCATCGGGACGGGCGCGAGTTTCCTGTAGAGCTCGCCGTCTCGCCCGCCCGCCTCGGCGAGGTGTACTTTTTCAGTGCCTTCCTCCGTGACATCACTGAACAGAAGGAGGCCCAAACCAGGTTAAGAGAGAGCGAGGCGCGGTATCGCTCCGTCGTCAACGCATTGGACGAAGGCGTCGTGCTGATTGATACGCAAGGGGTCATAAGAACAGGAAACGTTAGCGCCGAGCGGATTCTGGGACTGCCTCTCGATGAGATGGTAGGACGATCGCTCAGCGACGCCCGATGGCAGTCTGTGCATGAGGATGGATCGCCTGTCCTCGGTGAGGAGTATCCGGCCTTCGTCACGTTGCGAACGGGACAGCCCTGCTCAGGGGTGATCATGGGTGTCTCTAAGCCGGATGGAGTTCGTCGCTGGATCGCGGTGAATTCGAGAGCGTTGATGGGTTCGGATCATCAGACAGCAGCAGTGGTCGTGTCGTTTACGGACATAACCGAACGTAAGCGGACTGAGGACCGGCTGGCAGCCCAGTATGCAGTGACGCGTGTGTTGTCCGAGGCACGAACGCTTGAAGAAGCTGTACCTAAGATCCTTCAAGCAATCAGCGAGAATCTGGAATGGGATCTCGGCGTGTTTTGGCGGGTGGACCGTGCGAACAATGTACTGCGCTGCCTGGACCAATGGCAACCTCCATCATTGAAGGCGGACCCGTTCACCGTCGTCACGTGGCAGTCTGTTTTCAAGCAGGGCGAAGGCCTGCCCGGTCGCATTTGGGCAAGTGGGAAATCAGCCTGGGTGACGGATGTGATCGCGGATGGCAAGTCCTCTCGTAGCGAAGCTGCCAAAGCCGTTGGTTTTCACGGGGCATTCGGGTTTCCCGTTCAGGTGGGAGGCGAGATCGAGGGGGTGATCGAGGTCTTCAGTCGTCAAGTCCGTGAGCCCGATGTCGATCTGCTCAAGATGGTTGAGGACATCGCGCTGAAAATCGGTCAATTTGGAGAGCGCACACGGGCGGAAGAGGCCCTCCGGCAGACAGAGGACCAACTCCGCCAATCACAGAAGATGGAAGCCGTCGGCCGGCTGGCCGGTGGCGTGGCGCACGACTTCAATAATCTCCTGACGGTTATTCGCGGCTATAGTGAACTGCTGTTAGGGCGTCTCCCGGCTTCCGATCCCATACGGAAAGACATGGAAGAGGTCAAGAAGGCCGCAGACCGGGCTTCCGGGCTCACCAGGCAATTGCTGGCCTTCAGCCGACGCCAATTTGTCGCTCTCAAAATATTTGAGGTCAACACTCTAGTGGCCAATATGGATGGCATGCTTCGCCGTTTGTTGGGAGAGGACATTATCGAACTCTGCCTTGAGTTGCAGCCACACGTTGGCTCAATCCGGGCGGACCCTGGCCAAATCGAGCAAGTCATCATGAATCTTGCGGTCAACGCCAGAGATGCGATGCCAACCGGTGGACGGTTGACGATCGAAACCCGGACTGTGACTCTCGCTCAGGGAGGAGCGCGCGAGGTACAAGGCTTGGACCCAGGGAATTATGTCCGGGTGTCCGTACGCGATACGGGGCTTGGGATGAATGAAGAAACCCAGTCACACCTGTTCGAGCCTTTTTTTACGACCAAAGCGAAGGGCAAAGGTACGGGACTCGGATTGTCGACCGTGTATGGCATTGTGAAGCAAAGCGGAGGCGGCATCGCAGTTGAAAGCGATCCCGGAAAAGGAACGACGTTCAAGATTTACTTTCCGCGCGTCGAGGAAAGACCGCAGACGGTGGAAGGGGCCGTTGACACCCTAGATCCGGTACGGGGTCGAGAAACGATTCTCCTCGTTGAAGACGAGCCGAGCGTCAGGGGATTGGTGTTTGAAGCATTACGGATCAACGGGTATACCGTCCTGGAAGCCAGGCACGGTATTGAAGCCTTGCTGACGGGGACGAAGCACATGGGACCGATCCATCTGTTGCTGACCGACGTCGTGATGCCCCAAATGAGCGGCCCGGAAGTGGCTGATAAACTGACGACCATCAGACCGGATATGAGGGTGCTCTATATGTCCGGCTACCCCGATCATCCGGTTTTCGCCCACGGGGGGCTCAAGAAAGGGACCGCGTTCCTCCAGAAACCGTTTACGCCGAACGTCCTCGTGCAGAAGGTGCGAGAAGTCCTCGACGCTGTGAAAGCCGCATAGTCCCCGACTCCCTTGATCTTCGGCCTCCATTCCGTTTATCGTGCAGCGGGTTGTAGACCGGCTTGCTCGAAAGGAAATCTAGCATGAGCCAAACGGCCCGCGAAGTCGATGTGGGGCGTTATCGAGTCGAGCGGGAGCCCTACTACGCTGAAGTCCGTGGCGAAGTCGGCCTGTTCACGATCGCAGCCAAGAACAAGATGCCGGTGATGCTGAAAGGACCGACCGGGTGCGGGAAGACGCGCTTTGTCCAATATATGGCCTACAAACTGGGGCGTCCCCTGATCACGGTCGCCTGCCATGAGGATTTGACCGCCTCTGACTTAGTCGGGCGCTATCTGCTAAAGGGACAAGAAACTGTTTGGGTCGACGGGCCGCTCACGCTCGGAGTGAAACATGGTGCGATCGTGTACCTCGATGAAATCGTAGAGGCTCGAAAGGACACGACCGTCATCATTCATCCCTTGAGTGACGATCGTCGACTCCTTCCAATCGAGAAAAAGGGTCAGGTCATTGAAGCCGCCGACGAGTTTCTCTTGGTCATTTCCTACAACCCCGGCTATCAGAGCGTGCTGAAAGACCTGAAGCAAAGCACGAAGCAACGCTTTATGGCCATCGAGTTTGACTACCCAGGCCCGGACATTGAAACGTCGATCGTCGAGCGGGAGGCGGGGGTTGCTCGTGATGTTGCCGCCGGGCTGGTCAAGCTCGCGGGGAAAGTGCGCAATTTAAAGAACCACGGGTTGGAGGAAGGTGTCAGTACGCGACTCCTGATCTATGCCGGAACCCTGATGAAACAGGGAGTGGCTGTCGATCGTGCTTGCGACGTATCGATCGTCCGCCCCATCACCGACGATCCCGACATGCAGCGCAGTATTCAAGAGCTCGTCAAAGCCGTCTTCTGAGCAGACACGCTAACCGTCGGCACGCTCACCTCGGATGAACCTTTCTGTTGTGCGGGATACCAAGAACGGAGCGCTTCTGACCGTTTATGTCCGGCCGAGCGCGCGCGTCACAGAATGTACGGGCGTCTATGGTGATGCACTGAAAATTCGCATAGCAGCGCCACCGGCCGACGGCGCAGCGAACAGCGAACTCGTTCGCTTCCTGGCTCGCCGATGCTCCATTCCTCTCTCGAGTGTACACATTCAATCTGGTTTCGGAAGCAAGCTTAAACGCATCTTACTGAAAGGCATTCCTGCCGGACGGGTGATCGCGGGGTTGAATCTCGAGCCGAAAAAGGACGGGTAACAGGATGGTACGACCGTGTACTGCCTTCGGCGTCGCTCTGCTGTTTCTGACAGCCTGCTCCAGTGCTCATCCGGTCCTGTATCCCAATGCGCACCTGAAGTCGGTCGGAAAAGAAACAGCGGACGTGGACATCGAGGAGTGTAAGCAATTGGCTGAATCAGCCGGGGCCGAAGAGGGTGCCGGGACAGGTGGCCGCGTGGCGACCGGGACGGCGGTCGGCGCAGGAGTCGGCGCAGCGAGCGGAGCCGTCGGCGGAGCTGTTGTCGGAGCCGCAGGCAGCGGTTCGGCTATCGGAGCGGCGAGCGGGGCAGTATGGGGCCTGCTCACGACTTTGTACTACGCGGCGTTTGGACCCTCGCAACCGAATCAAGCGTATACGAATTTCGTGAACCGGTGTTTGCAGGAAAAAGGGTATGAAGTCACAGGATGGCAGTAACGGAATGTGGGACAACTCAGTCGGTCTTCGTGCTCGCTGAACGCGCACGATCAAACCATGCTCGGTCGATGCGCGCAATGAAACCCGACCGAGCCCTCCCGCGCTGGAGAAAGTCGAGTTTTCCTGTGACGGTGACGGTGAGGAGAGGAGATGGAAGAGAATTTGTGCATCTGTTCATAAAATTTTGCGGGTAGCGGCAATACTAAGTCTTGTGGCATGCACGGGACCGAATCCATTGTTGCGGTCGAACGCTCATCTTCAACTTCAGGGACCCGAGGCGACGCAGGACGATGTCAATGCCTGTCAGAAGAAGGCTGAGGCCGCTGGTCTCAAACCTGGGACGAGTCGGAGTGCCAACGCCGCGGCTGGTGGCAGCCTTGGTCTCATCGGTGGAGCGGCGGTGGGAGCAGCCGGCGGCATTATCGGCGGGGCGACGGGCGTCGCGATTGGAGCAGCGGTTGGTGGGGGGCTGGGGCTCATCATTGGATTGGCCGGCGGCGCGTACAAACCACTTGAACCGGATTCTCTTTACGCCGATGTGGTGGTGCGCTGTCTCATCGAAAAAGGGTACGAGGTGAGTGGATGGCAATAGGAGGCGGGATGTGACCATGATTCTTCAGTGATTGAAAGCCAGCTGAGAAATGATCTATTTCGATTGTGTTTCCGGCAAGGGGGAGGGGGATCGCGCAGCTTTATGCCTCAAGGCCCGGCCTTTCTCCGGGGTCGGGTCACTGACGACGCCGTAGATTTCTCGTCCTTCATGACCTTCCGGAAGATATTCCGTGATCGGCATTCCGTCTTCACGCACAAATAGCATACAGTGGCAGTACTTATAGATCTGCATCTCGTCGCAAGCGCAGATCCAACGGCGGAGTTTGGCTTCGGCCGCTTTGTCGTTGTAGAAATTGCATGGGCAGAGCGGCTTGCCTAGTTCGTCCACGTGCATGGCCAGGCCTTTGACCACGGCTTCGGTTACGGCGGGGTTTGGGTGCATAGTCGTTCCGCTCTTCTCGGCAAACCTTTTCACATACTTCCACATCTTGTCGAGGCTTTCTCGTTTGGGTTCGGCCATTCCACCATCCTTTCCATGGGCGTCTCGCCCTCTTCCTGCGCGTCGATCCACAGTTTACAAGCGGTAGGGCGTTCTTTACAATCCGTCCCCTCATGTGAAAACAGCCGACGTAGGATGTTGATGGAACTCGATCACGCGCGTGCACAACTATTGACACGGCTGGCGGAGGAATTGGGGGCCGCGACCTCGGAACGCCTCGTGGCCGCATTCCCTCAATCTGCCAAGATCCACGGGATCCTCGTACTCCTGAATGGACTATGGGAAGTCTCGCCAAAGGTTGCACGAGCCGCGATCGAAACCCTGCCCGAGTTGCACCGGCGTGAACGGCTGGGTGACGTGGTGAGCTGGCTGGAAGTCTGCCTGGCATTGGCTGAGTCATCGGGGGCGAGCGCGCTAAAGTATCTCAAAGAAAGCCCTCTGTTGTTGGGGCTGGTCGAACGAGCGGAGGATCGCGGATCAGTTCTCTCTACCGCGCTGGAGTTGGCTGACGAGGACGCCAACGTCACACTCGAATACCTGCGCACCGCGCCGCAACTTCTGACCATCGTCCCGTCGTACGAATTAACGGCCTGGCTCGAGATCGGCACTGAATTGACGCAGGTGGATGTTGTCGTCGGGCTGGAGTATATCCGCCAAATCCACGCGATCGCTCCGGTGCTCCCGCTGAACGAAGTACGGCGTTGGGTTGCCTTCGGCATGGAGTTGATCGTCCCCAACAGCCTTGGCAAGCCTGATTACATGCCGACGATCGAATTTCTCCGGACCAGCCCCGCTATTCTGGCCGATATCGAACAGATACCGGTTCGATCGAATGTTGTCGCGTTGGGCGCCGTGCTGGCAGACCATTCGATCGAGGCCGGCATTGCATGGTTGTCCGAGTCACCCCGCCTCTTGCGGATGCTCCCGTCACCAGAATGGCAAATGAAGATGTTGCAGTATGGCGCGTTGCTGGGTGAACAAGATCCTGAAGCCACACTAGCCTATCTCCGTCGCTGCCCTGAACTGATCGGATTGATCGGCAATTCCGCCGAAGCGGTCACGCGATTTGAGAATTGGTTCAAAGCAGGGATGGAAATCTTGGACTATAGTATCGAGGGAGCCAGAGCCTACTTCGCGTTGGAATCTCAGGGAGCCCTCGCTTCAGTCGAGAAGGCCTTGAGCGGCGTGCCGTTGCGACAGGTCGCGCGCACGATCAAATTGTTTGTGCAGGGCTTGTGTGGGACCGAATTCGCGATTCAGGCGCTTCCCGATTCGCTCGCGCCGGACGCGCCGGTCCGTGCGACGATCAGCCCCGATGGCCGGACTATATCGCTTCCATCACTACTGCGTCGCTATGCCACCGCTGAAGACAATACGCGACTCTATCTGGTGATGGCGGCTCACGAAGCCGGCCATGTGGAATTCGGTACCTATCGCCTGAGGCTCGAGCCGCTTGCCGACCTGGTCGCTGAGGTCCGTCAACGCTACGGCCGGACCGGTCGGGCTGAGCCCCAGACCTTGACCGACTTGTTTCGTTTTTATCAGCAACCGCGGCTTGTGCAGGACATCTGGATGTTGCTCGAAGATGCGCGAGTGGAATTTCTGCTGCAACAACAGTATCCCGGTCTTCGCCGTGATCTGCAGACGTTGGCTCGGGAAGCGGTAGAGACGAGGTCGTTGACCCATGGCCTGACCATCAAGGAATTGATCGTGGATCAACTCCTCCAGCTTTCCAGCGCCGACCCAGATTCTGTCCCCATCCATGAGGCAATTAAGGCGGAGGTCGCGGTCCTTTGGCCGATGTGCCGGTCCGTCCAGGCCACAACGGCGACAGCGGAAGAGGTTGTTCGGGTGACGCATGACGTTTATGTCCGTCTCGAAGAGTTGTTAGTGCCGAAATCGGAGATGATACGGGCCGACCAGGTCGACGCGCTCACACAGGATCTGGGTGTGGGTCCCTCGGCCCCGGAAGAGACCAGTGAGAGCTATCGTCCGGTGACGAATTTCGTGTACCGGGGCACCATGAATCCGGAATTTATTCGCCGGTATGATGCGGAAGACCAGACAAAACAGGACCGAGCGCAGCCGGATGAGATCGATCAGCTGGCCAGCGCTGCGGGCGGAGCGCAGGAACGCACAGCATCTGGTCAACAGGCTCGGAAAAGTACGCAGACTTCTTCAGAGGGTGCTGTGCTGAGCGGCGGATGGCAACTGCCCGCTCACGTGGAAGAGTTACTCGCGTTGGACGTCGATCAATCTCCGTCTGTGGATCGAACCGGCTTCCAAGATCGAGCGATTCGTTATCCGGAGTGGGATCAGGACATTCACGATTACCGTCTCAACTGGTGCCGTGTCGTTGAACGGGCCGCGGATGAACGCCCAGACGATGTTGTTGCAGCCACATTACAGACGTATGGCAGCGTGGTTTCGACGCTGCGGCGGTTCTTTGAGAGTCTGCGTCCACCCGGGTTGAAGCGTGTGGCCGGTCAGGTGGATGGGGACGATATCGATCTCGATGCCGCGGTGCGCGTGTCAGCTGAACGGGCGGCAGGAGCTGAAGAGTCCGATCGCATCTATATACGACGAGATCGAAAGGAGCGAGACGTCGCCACTGCGTTTCTCGTGGACGTGAGCGGGTCCACCAGCCGCCAGCTTACGGGGGGTCGTCGCGTCATCGATGTCGAGCGAGAGGGGCTGGTGTTGTTGTGCGAGGCGCTGGAAGCAGTCGGTGATCAGTACGCGCTTTATGGCTATTCAGGCCAAGGTCGCGGGCAAGTCGACTTCTTGGTGATCAAGGATTTTGCTGATCGATTGGGCGGACAGGCAGCGTCCCGCTTGGCCGGACTGACACCGCTGCAGCAAAACCGTGACGGGGCGGCGATCCGCCATGCCACGTCGAAGCTGCTGGCTCGTGAGGCGAAGACCAAGTTGTTGATCATCGTCAGCGACGGACGGCCGCTGGACGACGGCTACAGGGATGAGTATTCGCTCGAGGACACGAAGACTGCCTTACGCGAAGCCAAGCGGCAAGGAATTCACCCGTTTTGCATCACGATTGATCGCGACGCCGATACCTATCTGAAACGGATGTACGGCGATGTCCAATTTACCGTTATCGATCGTGTGGAAAGTCTGCCGTTGCGGTTACCACGGATTTATCAACGACTGACGACTTGATGACAGAATTGTCCAGTAAACCTACGGTTCCGCCGTGGCTCTATAAACTCTTCACAGGGCATCAGTATCCGTACGTGCGCCGCCTGGCGAAGTTCGCTCAACCAGTCAAGCCGGGAGAGGACCGTCCGGAACCGACGAAGGAGATGATCGAGGCAAAATTCTGGGAGGTCTACCCGCGCTGTTCCGCGAAGGTCCTGCAGGAAGTCAAAGTTGGGATGATCGTGGTGTTTCACGATCTTGGTGAATATCCCCCCGGTGGCTATCAAGAACTCGTCGACAACCCGGAAGAGTTCCTGGCGAAGACTTATGGAAAAAAGAAGATCAAAGTGAATTTCTACGATGGCGAGAATTTTGTGTGCACGATCAATTTTAAAGTGGCGGGATGGACGGAGCACGAGGAACATTGAGAGCCGTCAGCTTTCAGCAATCAGCTTCAGGTGCGGGCGTCACCGCTGATAGCTAACAGCTGATAGCTTCTCAGGAGAGGCGACTATGGGGCGACCGAAAATCACTGTAGTGGGGGCCGGCAATGTCGGAGGCACGACTGCCCAGCGGCTAGCTGAGCGGGACGCCTATGACGTGGTGCTCGTCGACATTATCGAAGGCGTGCCTCAAGGAAAAGCGCTGGATATCGCACAAGCCGGACCGGTGTATGGGTACAGCACCCGTGTGGTCGGGACCAACGGCTATGATGAAACAGCCGGTTCGGCGGTTGCCGTGATTACTTCGGGTATTCCCCGTAAGCCCGGTATGAGCCGAGATGAACTCTTGGCCACGAACGCGAAGATCGTGCAGTCGGTTGTGAAGGATCTCGTTTCTCGCTCGCCCGGATGTATCCTGATTCTGGTGACGAATCCCTTGGATGCGATGGTGCACGTGGCGCGAAAAGTGAGCGGGCTGCCAAAGTCAAAAGTATTGGGAATGGCCGGCGTGCTCGATTCAGCTCGCATGCGCGCGTTTATCGCCGAAGAGCTGCATGTCGGGGCGCCGGATGTGCAAGCCATGGTGCTTGGTGGTCATGGGGACACAATGGTCCCGCTACCTCGGTACACGACGGTGAAGGGCAAACCAGTCACTGAATTGATGTCGAAAGAGCGGTTGGAGGCGATCGTCAAGCGAACGCGCGAAGGCGGAGCTGAAATCGTGGGATTGCTCAAGACCGGCAGCGCGTACTATGCGCCTTCTGCGTCGGCCGTCGATATGGTGGACGCGATCATGAAGGATCAGAAGCGTGTCCTGCCTTGTGCGGTCTTGTGCGAAGGAGAGTATGGGTTGCAGAATGTAATCGTCGGTGTTCCGGTGAAACTTGGGCGTGGCGGGGCGGAACAGATAGTCGAGTATGAGCTGACTGTAAATGAGCGAACTGCGCTTGAAACCTCTGCCAAGGCAGTCCGCGAGCTTTGTGACACGGTCGACCGATTGATGGCGTAGGTCCGGAGTGACAGACACGAGGTGAGAACACGGAGACAGTAGCGTTGCTTGACAAGAGAGGAGAGGCTACAGTACAGAGTGCAGCCTAGCAGTGAACTGAACGAGGGGACATTATGAAATTTCTTGAAGATCCGTTTCAGACGATGGGTGCAGGATTTGCGCTCGCCATTGTGCTGATCATCGTCTATCTTGGCATTTCTGGGGTTGGAGCGGGCGATGCCGATTGGGGCGGGCTATTGCTTCGGTGGATTCACTTTCTGGCGGGGATCACTTGGATCGGGTTGCTCTATTTCTTCAACCTGATTAATGCAGCGTTCATGAAAAGCCTCGACGGGCCAACCAAGAATGCCGTCATTCCCAAGCTCATGCCGTCTGCGCTCAATTGGTTCCGCCACGGGGCGACGGTGACCGTGCTGGCCGGAATTCTCCTGTATCTCAAGATGTATATGAACGGCGGGACCGGTGCCTATGCGCTGGCGATCGGCGGGTTGCTGGGCATCATCATGATGGCCAACGTGCATGGGATTATCTGGCCCAACCAAAAGAAGATCATTGCCGCTGTGTCGGCCGGTGGACCTCCTCCTGCCGAAATGGCCCAATGGGGGCGGACGGCGCTACTCGCATCCCGGGTCAATTTCATGCTCTCAATCCCCATGTTGTTCTTCATGGGAGCTGGCAGTCACTTCAAGTAATCGCGATCTCTATGAACCGGGTCGGGCGGTACTTCCCCTAGCCCGGTTCTGTGCCCTTTAAATCCAATCTCTTCGAACACGCGCCCAATATGCCCAGTTTGACCTAGGGCTGTTGTCCTAACCCATTGAGATTCAGGCCTATTCCCGTGAGGTTGCCTTGACGAAGGGTGAACGGCAGCCTTATAGTAACAACCTCAAACTGTGCTATCCGGAGGATCGACTGGCATTATGACGGCGACTGCTGAAGCACGGGTTCTTCAAACGCTCGATGGAGCTCCCTGGGATATTGATGCCTACATGAAGGTCGGGGGGTATGAAGCGTGGAAGAAGTGTGTCACCGAACTGACCCCCACACAGGTCGTTGATGAACTCAAAAAGTCCGGCCTCAGAGGACGGGGTGGGGCGGGGTTTCCCACCGGAACCAAATGGGACAAAGTACTCAACCATCGAGTGAAAGAACGCTACTTCGTCTGCAACGCGGGAGAGCATGAACCGGGGACCTTCAAGGATCGTCATTTGTTAAAAATGATTCCGCACCAATTGATCGAAGGCTGTCTCATCGCTTCGCGAACCGTGCAAGCCAAAGCCTCCTTCATCTACGTCAATCACGAGTATCACGAAGAACGCGAAAATCTGAGAAAGGCGCTCGCTCAAGCCAGGGCAAGGGGACTTCTCGGCAAGAACGTACTCGGTACGGGAGTCGATATCGATCTCGAAGTGTTCGAAGGGCATGGGAGTTATGTGGCCGGGGAAGAAACCGCCATGCTGGAGTCCATGCAGGGCCGGCCCGCGATGCCGCGACAAAAACCGCCATTCTACCCGACGGACTTCGGGCTCTACGGCAAACCGACGCTCGTGAACAATGTTGAGACGTTATGCAATGTTCCGCGGATTCTTCAGAAAGGGGCCGCATGGTTCACGCAGGTAGGAACGGAGAGGTGTCCAGGAACGATGATGTTCTCCCTGAGCGGAGCAGTGAACCGGCCGGGAGTGTACGAAATGCCGATGGGTGTGACGGTTCGCGAGCTCATTGACCGGTGCGGTGGTGGAGTGGTGGGTGGCCGGAAGATCAAAGCGGTCTTCCCTGGTGGGCCGGCATTTTCGATGATCACGGCCGACCAACTTGACCTTCCGATGGATTTCGACTCGCTCAAGAAGGCGGGAACTGGGCTCGGATCAGCCGGGGTCATCGTGGTGGATGACGCCACATGCATGGTGGCCCAGACGCTGAAATTCTCAAATTTCTTTAAGGAAGAAAGCTGCGGACAATGTCCGCCCTGCCGTATGGGAACGATCAATCTCGCGTCGTTGATGACGAAGATTGAACAGGGCGAAGGGACGCAGAGGGACTTGGATAGCTTGCTTCAGCTCTGCGGATTCGTGAAGGGGACCGGCTATTGTACATTGGTCACAGGGGCGGCAGTGCTGGTCCAAAGCAGTATTAAGTTGTTCCAACATGAGTTTGAAGAACATATTCGGTTGCAGCGGTGTCCCTTTCAAGCAGTCGCCGTCGGCGTGAGCACTCATTAAGGGGACCCGATGCCGCACGTGACATTTCTCCATCCGGAAGGGAAGAGCGGGGTCGTAACCAGAAATCTTACGTTGCTCGATGCCGCGAAGGAGTTGGGATTTCGGCTCAATCACGACTGTGGGGGAAATGCCTCGTGTACGACGTGCCGGGTGGAGGTCCAGGCAGGAGGCGAGCATTTGTCAGAAATCGAGTTTGAGGAGCAGGACCTGTTGGATCGCGAGGCACTCAAAGAACCCTGGCATCGGTTGGGATGCCAAGCAAAGGTGCTGGGAGATGTGGTCGTCCGGGTACCGGAAACCAAGTGGGCGGCACCGGCTACGGGAAATTCAGAAGCCCAGGGTGTTGATATTCGGTAAAGAGGTGTTACACTAAGCCAATCCAGGTAGACCAAAGAGGCTGGCCTGGTTATAGAGGAGGAGCACGATGGTCACGATTACGACTGTGGCGGAGCAGAAAATCAAGGAATTGATGACGGAAGAAAAGGACGTCGTTGGGCTGCGGATTTATGTCCGCGGGGGCGGTTGTCACGGCTATCAATACGGAATGGCGTTCGAGTCCAAAATGTCCGATGACGACACTGTGATCGAAAAGGGTGACGTGAAGGTCATTATGGATTCGCAGAGTGCGCCGCTCTTGCAGGGCGCAGAAGTCGATTACGTGGATAGCCTCCAAGGCTCCGGGTTCTCCATCAAGAACCCTCAAGCTAAGACGACCTGCGGTTGCGGCAGTTCGTTCAGCGCTTGACCCAGCTCGATCGCGTTGCGACGGACGAATCGAACGCACGGATTGTAATCAAGGCCAGGATTACCCATTACGTTCGGGCAATCCTGGCCTTGTTTTTTCACGAGAAACGCCAGCGAGTACTTCGTCGAGATGGCTCAAGCCAGCGTAACCAGACGGTATCGGTTTTGCGCCGCCCATCGGCTACACACCGACCATCTTTCTCCCGAGGAGAACTGGGCTGCCTTCGGAAAATGTAACAATCCCAACGGACATGGCCACAATTATGTGGTGCTGGTGACGGTCAAGAGCGGGCTCAAATCAACTGGCGATACAGTCGCGAGCCTCGCTGCGCTGGATCGTGTGGTCACTGACACGATCATCACGAGATTCGATCATCATGATTTGAATCAGGATCCTGAGTTTGCCAGCCGGACAACAACGGGAGAGAATCTGGTCAAGCTGATCTGGGATCTTCTCGTCGAGCAACTGCCGGGCGGATCGCTGGAAAAAGTCGGTGTGGTCGAGACCAGGGATAACTACTTTGAATATGCAGGACCGGCAAGGCCCAATGGGGGATCACATGGCTAAACTGGCAGTGGCACGACGACGGAGGCAAGAAGTGGAAGATGTGAGCCGGGGCGGAAGATCCCCTAATCTAGTCCTTCTTCAATCCCTGGTCACACAGATGTTGCTCGCTCTCGGCGAAAAGCCACGCCGAAACGGATTAGTGAACACCCCGGAGCGGGTGGCAAAAGCCCTCGCCTTCATGACGCAGGGTTATCAACGAAACATCGACCATCTCCTGAACGGAGCACTATTTCCGATCGAGTACGACGAGATGGTCATCGTAAAAGACATCGACTTCTTCAGCCTTTGTGAGCATCACTTGCTGCCTTTCTTCGGCAAGGTCCACGTAGGTTACCTGCCCAATAAGAAGGTGGTGGGGTTGAGCAAGATCCCGCGCATCGTGGACACGTTTGCGAGGCGACTGCAAGTGCAAGAACGGCTGACGACACAGATTGCTGAAACCCTTGAGTCAAAGCTCAACGCGAACGGGGTGGGCGTGGTCGTTGAAGCGCGCCATCTCTGTATGATGATGCGGGGGGTGGAAAAACAGAACACAGTAGCAGTGACCAGTTCGATGCTCGGGACCTTCCGCAGCCAGCAGCAAACCCGCCTCGAGTTTCTGAAGCTCATCAGACGTGGCAGCGTCGGCGATTCGGATTAGCCTTTTGAGCAATTCGACAGAAAATCCCCGACGATCCGATTGAACAACTCCGGCCGCTCAAGATTCGACAGATGTGCCGCTCCGGGAATCGTCGCTAGTTGTGCTCTTGGGATCTGGCCGGCCATAAGCTTTGAGTCAGCGGGTGGGGTGGCCACATCCAGTTCACCGACGATGATCTGGGCAGGACACGTGATCAGGTGCAGGAGGGGAATGGAATCCGGCCGTTCGGCCATGGCCATCAAGTCTCCTGCGATCCCACTGATCTGGTTGCCTTCAATCATCGATCGCACGTTCTGAACCAGCGTTGGATTTGACTGGATAGTCCCAGGGCTCAGCAGTTTGGGAATCATAAGGTCGGCAATCGCAGCCGGCCCTTGAGTATAGGCGACTTGGGCCATCTGGAATCGGCCGAGTCTGCCTTCCGGCGTGTCGGCCTGAGCCCTTGTGTCCGCCAGTATTAAACCCTTCACACGATCGGCAAACTTTCGATAGAACGTGAACAGGATATAGCCTCCCATCGAGAGTCCGACGAATACTGCATGCGGGACCGACAAGTGGTCCAGCAACGCCCGAACATCATCAGCTGCCTGCTCGAGGGTGTAATGCCAGAGGGGAGCATCGGATTCACCGTGTCCTCGTAAATCGATCGTGATGACTCGGTACCCGGACGCAAGAGCCTCCTCCTGCGCGCCCCACATTGTCCGGTTCAGCGGAAAGGCATGGAGAAACACGACAGGGAGTCCGGCCCCCTTGTCGGTATACGCGAGAGCGATGCCGTTGATCTGAGCCTTCATGGGAACCCCAATGTCCAGCGTGATTTCGTACCATCGAGCGATTCAACCGTCAAGGCAGGGTTGACCGGTGATCGGCACGTGCGTATTTGCGGTCGGTTAGGAAAGGCGTATAGAATTCTTCCACGTATCTATGGCACGCGACCAGCATCAGCCAGCCGATTTGTATACTGCTCCGGGAACAATAGCCGACACAAGTATTCGTCCGCTCGCCGCGCGCATGCGTCCCCAATCATTTGAGGATTTTATCGGGCAAGACGAGATCGTCGGCCCAGACCGTCCTCTCCGCAAGGCCATCGAAGCAGATCGGTTATCGTCGGTCATTTTCTGGGGCCCGCCGGGTTGCGGTAAGACGACATTAGCCCATCTCGTCGCTCGCCACACGAGGGCGCACTTCGTCTCGTTCTCCGCCGTGACCAGCGGGATCCCTGAGTTACGCGAAATCGTCAGAATGGCCGAGCACCGATTGGCGACAAGTCGCCAGAAGACGATTCTTTTTGTGGATGAAATTCATCGATTCAATAAGGCGCAGCAGGACGCATTTCTCCCCCACGTCGAACGAGGCACGATCATCTTGGTTGGCGCAACCACGGAAAATCCCTCGTTCGAAGTCATCGCGCCGCTGCTGTCCCGTTCGCTGGTCGTGGTTCTCCATCCACTGCCCGACTTCGCGTTGGGCCAGATTCTGGATCGTGCCTTGTCCGACGGCGAACGAGGCTTCGGAAAACTGGCCATCGTGATGACGGAGGCAGCGAAACAGCGGTTGATCGCGTATGGAAACGGCGACGCGCGGGCGCTATTGACGGCTTTGGAGTTCGTGGTCCAAGAGACTCCGCGACGCTCCGACGGATCGCTCCACATCGATGAAGGCCTTGTCGACGCGGCATTACTGAAGAAGTCCTTGCGATACGACAAGACAGGTGAAGAACACTACAATGTGATATCAGCATACATTAAAAGCCTCCGCGATTCTGATCCGAACGGCGCACTCTACTGGCTGGCGCGCATGCTCGAAGCGGGGGAGGATCCAAAATTTATTGCCCGCCGCATGGTCATTTTTGCTTCTGAAGACATCGGCAATGCCGACCCTTTGGCAATCGTCGTAGCCACTTCCGTTGCACAGGCTGTACAATTCGTCGGGCTCCCGGAGGCACAAATTAATCTCGCCCAGGGAACGACATACCTCGCGTCCCGACCTAAGGACAATGCCTCCTACATCGGCTTGTTGGAAGCACTCGAAGATGCCAAAGCCCATGGAAATCTTGGAGTTCCGTTACACCTTCGGAATGCGGTAACCTCGCTCATGCGGGATCTGGGGTACGGGAAGGGGTATCGGTATGTGCACGAGGACCAGCAGGCTAAGACCGAGCAGACACACCTCCCGGAACCGCTGCAGGGTCGCCAATATTATCGTCCGAAAGACAAATCGCAGTCGACGGGATAGGTGGTTGGACAAAGTCTTCTAATCGGTTATACTTAGATTGATGAAGCGTCAGGAATCCAAGCCAACGGCTGCAGTGTTAGCCTCCCACGAGCGGCGCAAGTTTGTTCGCGCGACACTCATCGGATCGGCATTGGTATCTCCCAAAACCGGGGCCAAGGCGATCACGGCTGTGCTGGATAACGTCAATAGAATCGGAGCCGGTCTTCATGCCAAGGATCGTCTCTCGATGGGAGAAAAGGTCACCGTTTCGTTGGCCTTTCTGGATTCGGAGCGGGCAGAACAGCAAGAGAAGCTCGATGGAACGGTTGCATGGGTGAAGCCGTGGGAAAAAGGATTCTTGATCGGGGTGACGTGGGACGAGGTGGTGACGAAAGAGAAGAATCGCTGGCTGAATTACTACCTTGAAGAAACCATCAAATCGACGATTTAGCTGATTGCCTCCAGTTTTTGTTTAACTCCCAGAAGTTCCGCGGACAGCGCTTCCCACCGTGCGGTGAGACGTTCTAACTCTTTCTTCCAGGTTTCTTGCTGGAGATGGAGGTCGTGCCACTTGCCGAATGCCTTATAGAGTGCCGGGTCAGCCAACTCTTGATCTCGTGCTTTGATCTTCGCCTCATACTCAGCGATCTCCGCTTCGGCCCGCGACACCTGTTTTTCAAGCCGAGCCTGTGTCTTATTCAGGTCCCGTCGATCATAGGATGACGGCTCGGTCCTTGCTGGATGAGTCATGGCCTTGGTCGGCACGGGAGTCTTTGGCGCCGTCTTCTTCCCCAGTTCCTCGCTCGTCTCCTTGAAGGATTCGAATTCCTGCGCCTTTTTCCAGAGATAGTACTCATAATCCCCAAAGTAGTTTCTCGCTTGGCCATCCTCGATTTCAACGACGCGCGTAGCAATCCGAGTTAAGAACGTGGGATCGTGGGAAATAAAGATGATGGTGCCGGGAAAGTCGGTCAACGCATCCGTAAGCACGTCGACAGAAGCAGGGTCCAAGTGGTTGGTCGGCTCATCGAGAAGCAATGTATTGGCCGGTTCCACCAACATTCTCGCCAGAGCCACGCGATTTCGCTCTCCTCCGCTTAATGCTTTGATCGGCTTCTTCTGGTCCGGCCCGGAAAACAGAAACGCTCCGGCGAGCCCGCGCAGGAAGTTCATCTCCGATTGCTTGGACACTTCCGACAGGGATTCCAGGACCGTATGTTCAGGGTTCAGAGTTTCAGCCTGATGTTGGGCAAAGTAGTGGAGCGTCACACCATGGCCGACCGTACGCTTTCCTTTCTCGAACGGCAGCACGCCGGCCAGCATTTTCAATAACGTACTCTTACCGGCGCCGTTCTCACCGACTAACGCAATCCGTTGGCCGCGCTCGACAGAGAAGTCCAACGATTGGTAGACCACCTTTTCACCGTAGGATTTTGCCACTCCGGTCAGTTCGAGCACATGGCGTCCGCTCGTCGACGGCAAAGGGAATTTGAATCGAACACGTTTCGCATCGCGCTGCAGTTCGATCCGCTTGACCTTCTCGAGCTGTTTGATGCGTGACTGTACTTGGCTGGCCTTGTTGGCCTGATACCGAAAGCGATCGATGAACTTCTGAACTCGCGCCACTTCCTTGGCCTGCCGGTTCGCGGCAGCTTTCAATTGAGCGTCGCGCGCGGCGCGGAGTTCTTTGAACTTGCTGTAATTTCCTCGGAATTCTTGAATGGTCTTGTCACGAATTTCCCAGATGTGCGTGGTGATCCGATCCAAGAACGCCGTATCGTGGCTTATTACCAGCAGTGTCAGCTTCGAGTTCAAGAGAAACTCTTCAAACCACCGTTGCGTCGGCTTATCGAGGTGGTTCGTCGGCTCGTCGAGCATCAGCACGTCCGGATTGGACAACAGCAGATGGGCGAGGGCGACGCGCATCCGATAGCCGCCGGAAAGATTTTCAACCGGTCGTCCGAAATCACTCTCACTGAAACCAAGTCCGGACAAAATGCGCTTGGCTTCATATTCGGGGTATTGGTCTCGATGAGCCGCGTCCAGAACGGTTTTACCCGAAATTGTTTCTAACTCCTGCGGGAGGTAGCCGATCCGGAGACGGGGACGTGTGCGGATCGTGCCCTTGTCCGGTGATTCCTGCCCCAAGATCATTTTGAAGAGCGTCGTCTTTCCGACGCCGTTCGGCCCCACGAGACCGACACGAGTTTCGGGTCTTAGATGCGCAGAGCCGCCATCGAGCAATACCTTGGTCGCAAATTGTTTGTGGACCGATTCAATCTGTAACATAGGACGTTGAAGTGCAAACGACGATGAGCGACTTAGCCGGGCAGGTGAGAACTCAAAGACGCAAGAAGTTGAATAGTCGCTGAAACTTGGTGGAGCTGGCGGGGATTGAACCCGCGACCTCGTGAATGCCATTCACGCGCGCTCCCAGCTGCGCCACAGCCCCACTCCTCCGTGCAAAAGCAGAAAAAACCATCGTGAAAACGAGGTCATGCTAACATGCACCCCGCGGCCAGTCAAGAAATGGGAGGGAGCGGCGAACCATGCGCCCTTCTCACTCGCGTCGCGCGCACGATCAGAATGTGCTCGCTGGACGCGCGCGGTCAATGGCATCACGGCTCCTCTCCTTGCGGAGCGGCACGGAGAAGAGCGGAAGAAGTCCTAATCAGGCGGCTTGACAAACTTTTGATGGACTCCTACGATGGCGCCTGGCTCTGGCCCCCTATTGTCGGTCAGGGCTGTTTTTTTGAGGACTCGTGATGGCTAATTTGGTTGTAGTCGGCACACAGTGGGGTGATGAAGGTAAGGGCAAGATCGTCGATATCCTCGCCCGCGACGCCGACGTGGTCGTGCGCTATCAAGGCGGTTCCAACGCCGGGCATACCGTCATCAACGAACGAGGGACGTTCATCTTTCATTTGATTCCATCGGGTATTCTTTACCGCGGGACGCTTTGCGTCATCGGCAACGGGGTTGTCGTCGATCCCGCAGCACTGATTGAAGAGATGGATCACCTTCAGGCGCAGGGAATCAGATTCGGCAAGAACTTTGCGATTAGCGAGCGAGCTCATCTAATCCTTCCTTATCACAAGGCGATCGATAAGGCGTCGGAGCAATCCAAGGGAGCCCGTCGCATCGGGACGACGGGACGCGGCATCGGTCCCTCCTACGCCGACAAGATGGCACGCATCGGCATTCGGATGGGCGATCTGCTCAATCCCCAGGTGTTTCGAAAAAAACTTGAAGAGAATCTCGTCGAAATCAACGGGTTTTTGGAGCAACTCTATAAGGTCGATCGGTTCGAGGTAGACAAAGTGTTTCAACAGTACATGGGCTTCGCGGAACGCCTTCGGAGTTATATTGTCGACGGCGCCATGCTGCTGAACAAGGTGATTGATGCCGGGAAGACCGTGCTCTTCGAAGGCGCCCAGGGCACCCATTTGGACGTGGACTTGGGCACCTATCCCTACGTCACCTCGTCCAGCGCCGCAGCAGGAGGCGCGGCGATTGGCACTGGTGTGGGTCCGACAAAAATCGATGCTGTGATGGGGGTCGCGAAAGCCTACACGACACGAGTCGGCAGTGGGCCCTTTCCGACGGAGCTGAACGACGACATCGGTGGAGGACTGCAGGAGCGTGGGAAAGAATTCGGGGCAACAACCGGGCGTGCCCGCCGCTGCGGATGGTTCGATGGGGTGGTCGCACGGTACGCCACCATGGTGAATGGGATGACGTCCTTGGCGGTCACGAAGCTTGATGTCTTGGATGGATGCAAGGAAGTGAAGCTCTGCACGGGCTATCGTCGCGGCGGCCGGATTCTTCGGGATATGCCGTCGGATCTCCAGACGTTGACCCAGTGCGAACCGGTCTATCGCACATTTAAAGGATGGACCGTTCCCACGACCGGCATGACGGTGTTTAAGCGACTCCCGACTGAAGCCAAGCGATACCTTCAGGCGATCGAAGATCAGGCCGAATGTCGGATCGACATGATTTCGACCGGTTCGAAACGTGACAAGACCATTTTCCTGCGGAATCCCCTCAAGGCCCGCACGCGAGCGCGCTAGGTCAGAAACATCTTCTCTAGGCACGCGTTCATCGCCGGTGGTAGAATCCGCACTCTTCACTCGGTGAGCCGCTAGCTCAGACGGTAGAGCATCGCCCTTTTAAGGCGAGGGCCCTGGGTTCGAGTCCCAGGCGGCTCACCAACTAATTCAAGTGGTTCCGTCCCCACCGTGCTCGGTCAACTCCGACTGTGTCACTTTTTGTGCCCCCCTCTCGCAGTGACGAGGGGTCTAACACGTTGACTCCGTCCCGTAGGCTCTCCGGTGAGTGATGCGCATAGCGTTGCGTCATGACCCCCGTCTTGTGGCCTAACAGGCGCTGGATCTTGTAGAGATCTACGCCTCTTTGAGCGAGTCTGGTTGCGAAGGTGTGGCGCAAATCGTGGAACCGAAACTCCTTGAGACTCGCGCGTCCCTTCGCGCGGCAAAACGCGCGC